>NZ_CAWVCU010000048.1:0-23960 GCF_963927765.1 uncultured Agathobaculum sp.
TTTAATTTACAAGGTACAATCCGCTGTTTTCGAGGACTTTTCAGAACTTTTCGAAGCTCTTTACCGTTCTCAGTGACAGCTTATTTAGTATATCAGATCGTTTTCAGTTTGTCAAGAACTTTTTTCAGGTTTTTCAAACTTTTTTCGACCCGCGCCGCCTCTTTCCGAAGCGGCCTATTTAGTATATCAAACCGAGAAGCGTTTGTCAAGAACTTTTTTCATTTCTTTCAAATTCTTTCAAATTCTTTCCGATTTGGCGACTTCTCACCGAAGCAGCTTGATTAGTATACTACACCACCCCGACCTTTGTCAACACTTTCTTCTAATTTTTTTGCTTTTTTTGCTTTTTCCCTTTTTACTGAATCGACCTACCAATCCGACGTTTTTACACCCATATCTTACCCACTATTAACCGTCCTTTGCTTATTCTATCACCTCCCCATCTCCTGCGTCTTCGGCGGCGCGAATCTCTTTCACAAACCGTTCAATCAGATGTTCGCGGTTTTCTGCACACCACTGCGTATCATATCGGATGATGGATACACGGTCGAGCTCGGTCAGCCCCTCCGCTGTTTTTGCACTAGGATTGACCGGAAGCCGCTCCCCTTTTGCGTCAATGTAGCATTCCTGCCCACGACAACTAAGAACCCAGTCCAAAAATGTGCGGGCGTTTTGCGCCTCTCGCGGGTCGGCATTGCGGATGAGTGCCATTGCGCCAATCTCATAGCTTGTACCGTCACTCGGGAAAATGATTTTGATGGGCAGCCCTTCGTGCGACTGCCGTAGCGCGTCATGTGCAAATGTGATACACAACGCGGCATCCCCCAATCCCACCGCAGCAGGAGAAAACGGTCCGCCTTTGGTATAGTAGGCGATGTTTTCGTCCAGCTTTTTCAGATACTCAAACGCTGCGTCCTCTCCACGCATCTGCGCCAGACCAGCAACGATTGTGTAGGAGGTGCCGGAAAGCGAAGGATGCGCCATCACGATCCGCCCACGGAACACGGGATCGAGCAAGTCATCCCAGGTTTGTGGAAGCGGCAGCTTTTCCCGCACAAAGATTTCCTCATTATAGGCAAAGCAGATCGCACCCACATAGCACGGCGACCATGCATGTGCCGCATCCTGATAGATGTCCGCGATCTGCTCCAATCCTTCCGGCTCATACGGTTCGAGCAACCCCTGTTTCGCAATGGCGATATAGTTTTCGCTTGAACCGCCGAACATCACAGAGGCCCGTGGTGCGTCCTGCTCCTGCCGCACACGCTCCAGCATATCCGGCGTGGAAAGATGCTCCCATTCCACACGGATATTCGTGTCCTTTTCAAAAGCATCGAAATACACCGAAACCTCCGGTTCGGTCAGCGGCGTGTAGACAGTCAGTATCGGATATTCCGGCTGCACGTCTGCCTCAACTGTAAAATCCGGCTGTAATTCCACCACTGCTTCCCTATTTTGGAGCGCACAGCCAGAGATCAGCAGCATTGCCACCGCACAGACATGCAGGATACGCTTTTTCATGTGTTTCCCTCCTGCATGCGGTATTCCCGCGGCGTCAGTCCAGTGCGCTTCTTGAAAATATAGCTGAAATACTGTGGCTCATTATATCCAATATCAAACGCAATCTCGGACAATTTCCGGTCGGTCTCGCGCAGCGCCTTTTTAGCTGCCTCAATCCGTGTTTTGGTCAGATATTCAATAAAGGTCTCGCCGGTCTCCTGCGAAAAAATTGTACTGAAATAATTGGGGGAAAAACCAATGGCGGACGCCACTACATGCAGCGAAATATTGGGGTCAGCATGGTTTTCTCGAATAAACGTACGCGCCCGCTCGATTTCCGCACCATAACGGATGGGCTCGCTCATCCCGCGATAGCGCACGACCCGCTCGAGTATCTCCGTGCAAAAGTCGCGCGCACTATCCAGATTGCCAGCGGTATGCAGCAGCTTGGATATGTCCGAAACATCTTCAAAGCATTCCTGCGGTTCCATCTGCAATTCGCGCACAAATCGTGAAGCGACCATCAGCAGGTCAACCAGCAGGTAATACCGATAGAGCACACTCTGTACATCTTCTTGCTTAACCGTTGACAAATACGCATTAACCATATCCGGGATATCTTTCTCTTGCATATGGCGAATTTTGTCCACCAGTGGCATATCTGCGCCAAGCTCAATCCGGGTCGGTGATGCAGTCTCCGACAATTCGTCAAATCCTGTGATTCGGCTCTGCTTTTGTCCCGAACCAACGACCTGCGCCGCTTGCCGCGCCTGCTGCAAAGCATCCGGCAGCGCGCTGAGCCGATCACACACACGGCTCAGTCCGATCACCGAAACCGTATCCAGCAGTCGTTCCAGTTCGTGCTGCAACGCGCGTGCCACCTCGTATGCGGTTTCCTGCACCTCGTCCGGCGTATTGCCAGTCAGCAGCAAAATACCACAGTCGCAGCCTTTGAGGAAGGCCTGCACGGTATCCCGCGTATCGAACAGCTTGGAAAACAAACAGCGCAGCCGTTCTGTCCCCTCGCCACGGAAGCACGCCTGCGACAGCGCGACATAACCCACCTGATACTGTTTTGCCAGCAGATTAATGCCAAACCGGCTGCTTTGGTCGTGAATATCCGCCGATGGCAGCGCACCACTGACCACCCGCGCCAGAAAATTCTCCCGCAGCAGCATATGCTCGTCATCCGTGCGTTGCCTCGCCAGCAGCTGCACTTTGTCCGCCTCAATGCGGGCGATAGTCTCTTCGAGCGCTTTCCTCAGATTGACCGGGTCGATTGGTTTCAGCAGATACGCATCCACGCCGATCGAAACCGAACGCCGCGCATATTCAAACTCGTCATGCCCACTGAGCACAATGATATGCACCCACGGCATGGCGCGGCGCACCAGCGACGCCAACGCAAGCCCGTCCATAAAAGGCATGCGCACATCTGTGATCAAAATATCTGGCCGAAGCTCCTGAATCAGCGGCAAGGCCATTTCGCCATCCGGTGCTTCCCCGCAAAAACTGACCGGTAAGTCAACGCGGTCGATCGTGCGCCGAATACCGTCTCGAATGATGTCTTCGTCATCTGCCAGAAATATACGATACATTTTCCTGCTCCTTACACGGGATCGTAAACGAAACCGTCGTTCCCTCCCGATAAACACTTGTGATCTGCAATTCCGTACCGTAATACAGTCGGATGCGCTGCGAGACATTAAACAGTCCGAAGCCGCCGGACTGCGTTGCGGGACGGACACCGGCCGACAAATCCGCTTGCAGCGCCCGCAGTTTTTCCGGCTCTATCCCGATGCCGTTATCCGAAACCGAGAACGTCATCTGATCCTCGTCCGCGCGCCGGACAGAAACCACAATACGGCCGCGCCCGCGCTTTGCGCGCACGCCATGATAGATGGCATTTTCCACCAGCGGCTGCAACAGCAGCTTGAGCACCTGCATATTCGCCAGACTGTCATCCGTCTCGATGCGATACTCCATCGTACTGCCATATCGGGTGGCCTGAATGGCAAGATAGCTCTTTACATGCTCAATCTCGCGGGAGACCGGGATAAAATCCTGTCCACTGCTGAGCGAAATGCGCAGAAAGCTTGTCAGCGCCATCGTGATATCCATCACTTCCTGATTGCGCTCCGCCTCTGCCAACCACACAATCGTGTCCAGCGTATTATACAGAAAATGTGGCGTGATCTGCGCCTGCAACGTCCTCATTTCCGCCTTCTGTAAGTTTTTCTCCGCGATCAGCTGCTCGGCTACCGAATGCTCCAGCCGGCTTGCCATATGGTTCAGGTGCCGCGCCAAACCGCGAAATTCTTCCACCTGCGGCAATGCAGTGCGCGCGTCCCAATCACCTACCGCAATGGCAGCCGCCATTTTATCCAGCGCCTCCACCGGTTCGTCAATCGCCTGCTGCACATGCTGATAGCTTTTCCGTGCATACCAGCCCGTCATGGCCAGCAGCGCAAACGAAATAATCACCATAACAAATGTTGTTAACTGGATTTGCCGGTTCAGTTCACCGATGTGCACGATTTCCTCTCCGATGTAGTTTTGCAGCATTTCGTCGATCAGACGCGCTACGCTGCTGATTTCTTCCATCACACTTTCGCGGTAGGCAACTGCGCGATTTTCCGCAATATGCTTGCCGAGGATATCAAAATAGTTCTTCATAGTCTCTGTGGCGCGGGCAGCCGCCTGCAAATACTGGCTGCTCTGCGCGCTGCTGCTGGACTCAAGTATCCGGATACCGTTCACAATCCTCGACAGATACGCATACTGCTGCCCGTCCTCAAATGCCAGATTGCCCGAAACAATTTGCCACACTTCCTCGGTGATTTGGTTGCCGACCGTTTCACGCAATGTGTTGGCAGTTTCGATATTCTCAATGCAGCCGCTGTATCGGAAAGACAGGCCGACAATCGTAACGAGCAACATCAACACCGGCACAAGCAGCGCACAAATAATCGTGCGATAAGAACGCTTCAGCGTCAAACGAATGCTGGAAGGGGTCATCTCACTGACCTCCCTTGCTCAAAATCTGCACTGGGCACAGCCGTTCTTCCGGATGTGCACCGGACAGGCGCTCCTGCACCTCAGCAACCGCCTCTTCGCCCAGCAATACCGGGTCGAGATAAGCCAGCCAGCTGATTTTCCCGTCGCGCTGCATTTGCAGCACCTGCTCACTGCCGCCGAAGGCGTATATCTGTACCTCTTCTCCGGGCGTTCCTCCTGTCGCCTCCAGTGCCTCCACAGCGCCAATTGTGATTCCGTCGCTATGCGTGAGAATCACATCCATCTCGTAGCTGTTGCTTGCCAGCCACTCGATCACTTCTTTTGCACGCGAACGCATAAACTCTGTGCTGACGCTGTAATTGATGCGCAGCGGCGACTGCATCTGCCGCAGGCCGCTGCTGAACCCGCCTGTAATCTCCCGCGTGAAAGACGCGTCCACCGTTCCGCACAGTTCCACTACATTTCCATCATGTCGGCCCGGCGACGCAAGATACGAAAGCGCTGCGTCGTGTCCCGCTGCGTTATAATCATAGCCAACATAGCTGACCAAATCCTCCTGCGGTGTGGAGGCGCGCTTGTTGACCGTGATGATTGGGATACCCGCATCATGCGCCTCCTGAAAAACATAATCCCATCCTGTTTCAGCAACAGGCGAAAGCACAATCGCATCCACCTGATAGATGATCACCGCGCGCACCTGCTCGGCCTGCGCATCCGTGCTGCGCGCCGAATGGAGTGTGATCACATCAAAGCCGTGCGCGGCGGCGGCATCCAAAATGCTTTCCAGCATCATAGCATGCCACTCATCTTCGCTCGCGGTTGCAACAACACCCACAACATACTGGTCATCCATTTTCGAGGCCATGTCCGACCGCGCATATAGCTGCAACACGATCAAAATGAGCGCGGTTGTCAAAAACAGGACTGCGCAACCAATCAGTCGGGAAAAAGATTTCATCTCAGCCTCCAACAAGGATATTTCTGTTTTCATTGTACAACAACGCCCTGCGGGAAACAAGCCGCCAGATAAACAAACAGCGCTGCCGTTGAACCACCGACAGCGCTGCTCGCTTCCCGCATGCACAATGCAACGGCATGCAGCACGGATTATTTACTTGTTCTGGTAGCGCATCATAACGGTTGCAACCTCCGCACGGGTTGCCGTCCCTGCCGGGTCGATCGCGCCGCCGTCAGATCCGCTGATCAGGCCTTCGCTGATACACCATGCAACCGCATCCCGCGCCCAGCCGGACACGGCATCCGCATCCGGATAGCCATTCAGTGCATCGTCGGAAACATCGCCGCTGGCCCCTTGTGTCTTGGCATAACGGTACAGGATCGCTGCCATCTCCTCGCGCGTCACGGCAAGGTCGGGCGCAAACAGATTTTCACCGACACCGGTCACGATCGCGTTTTCCGCCGCCCAGCCGATTGCCTTGGCGTCGTAACGATTCGCCGGAACGTCTGCGAAGCTGCTTGCCGCGCTCTCCGGCTGCTTCGCCTGACGGTGCAGCACTGTGACCAGCATACCGCGCGTCATCTCGGCATCCGGGGAGAACTGCGTTTCGCTCGTGCCGTTGAACAGCTTGTTTTCCACGACGTAGTCCACCGCGTCGGCCGCCCAGTGCGTCCGGGTATCGGTAAACTTCTGGGACGGACGGACATCCTCGCCGGAAGCCGCACTTACCGTCATGCTCATGTCAGCCTTGGCGGAATAGTCGTCAAAATCGTTCTCGTAGCCGTTGTAGAAATCCATATTTTCGTGACCGGCCGCGCCGCTGAACGTGCCGCGGTTCCAGTCCGCGATGGTCGACCACTTTGCACTCTGTTCTGCGCCCTTCAGCGTGTAATCCATCACCTTGGGCAGATCGGTACGATCGGTGCCAACCGAGCTGTCAAACGTCGTGGTCAGACGGACGAACTTCGCCTCACCCAGTTCGCTCAGGTCGATCGTATTGGTGCCGTTTGCCAGCGTGTACTGCTTGGAGGAAGATACATTCTTGCCGTCCTGCGACAGTTCGACGTTGACCGACAGACCAGCCTTGCCTTCCACCAGCGCATCATACTGCAGCTCCTGCAGCGCACTGACAGAGACCCACTCGGTCTGGTGCGTGCCGGTGGTCACGATGTTCTTAGGATCGAAGTCCAGCCAAACTACCATCTTATCTGCCTTGGGGCCTGCTGCCGTCGAATTTGCGTAAACCGCCTTGTTGTCCGCGTCAGACAGCTTGGTAGTGTAGAAACGCACCTGACCAACCTCACCTTGCAGCATGCAGTGATACTTGCCGCGGTTGCGGTCGGGCAGCAGATGGCGAGTATAGGTACCACCGACATACATCGAGCAGCCGGGCCAGTTCTTGATCGGGGAGTCAAACGCCGGTGCCGCAATCGTACCGCTGACCTCGGTGTTCTGATAGCTTGCGCCGCCGGTTGCACGGTCGAACGCACCGGTGTACTGCACCCATTCATTCAGCTGTGCGCCGTATTCTGCGCCGCTTGCGTTCTTTCCGTCGCTGTCATTCCAGAAATATTCGCCGTTGTCGTTGTCAAAGCCTACGCCGTAGGTCAGCTTGCCGGTCGAACGGACTGCCATACGGAACAGGTAGTTCGTGCCGTAGTTGATGGTCGAACCCTTCATCATCAGCGGGTTGTGGTCCCAGTCAGTCGAATCGCCCTTAGCAAGGCGGCCGATGTTCGCCCAGACCATACCGGCAACGCCGTCGTCCACCACATAGTTCTGGCGGTCGGGGATCTCGACGTAGTCGTATACACCATCCAGCTTTAGGCCGTATTCGTTGTTTTTGCCATAGGTAATCAGGGTCGGCTTGCCGCGGATGATGCCGTCGTTGCCCTTACCCGACTTATCCTTGACGATCGGTGTGCCCTGGATCGTGCCCGCGATCGTGACCTTTTTCGGGTCGGAATTGCCAATAGCAACCTCATGATCGCCATAGGTATCAAACTGATACACAAATTCAACCGTCTTGGTTTCGCCAGCCGCCAGCGCAACCTTCTGCTCGGCAAGGCTGCTGCCGTCCATTACAAAGGCGACCGGCAGATTGCCTGCGTCGTTGCCGATATTGGTTACATCCGCCTTGACATACAGCACATCCGAATTGATATCGCTCGTCTCACCGTCACCAAGCTTAACGCGCAGGTTGGATGCGGAGTAGGTCGCCGGACGGTAGGTAACGTCCACTATTTTCGTATAGTCACCCAGCTTGAGCGTGTGTTTGCCCAGATCGGTCAGCATCAGCTCTGCGGATACCGTCTTGCTCTCGCCCGGCTGCAGCGCTACGACGCGCTCCTTGCCGTATTTGCCGAAATGGTACAGATAACGGGTCATGCCGTTGTCGTTCACCGGCAGGCTGATGACAGCCAGACCCTTGCCGGTATTGGTTGCAGTTGCCTTGACCGTAACTGCGCCGCTGGACTGCACGCTATCCGGAGAAATCGCGATGTCGCTCAGCTTCACATCTGCACCATTCTGCGCCAACGCTACAGTTTCGATCTCCTTCTCACCACCGCCGGACAGGCCGAGGTTCGTGTAGGTCAGTACGCCGTCCTTGATATGTACGTCGAGCATGTCGCCCTTGCCGTTTGCCAGCAGTTCGGGCAGGTTTTCATCCAGACGCTCGTCATCCGAACCGGTCGAAACCTTGCCGTCGCCCACACGGGCATCGCCCTGCGTTACATACAAGGTCCCCGTGCCAACCGCTGCATCTGCCGAAGCAATACGGCTGTATGCGTGGGTATGTCCTGCAAACATGACATTGACATTGTACTTTTCCGCGATCGGCGGGATGTACTTGCGGGTATACGAATCTTCATAGGGATGGTGCATGGTCAGCACGCGGAAATCCGCCTTCTGCGCCTCATCCGACTGCAGGTCGTTGCTCAGCCATTCGAGCGACTTTTCCACGTTTGCGTGTGTCTCCCCGCTTGCACTGCCGCCCGCCGAATCCGTGTTCAGCTCGAACAGCGACCACGGGTTGGAGTTCATCATCGTGAAGTGCGTGTTGCCGTAGTTAAAGGAGATATTGGTGCCGTCGGTATTGGAATGGTATTCCTGCTTCTGCACCTCGGTCACATACGCGTCAAAATATTCACCATAGTCATGATTACCGCAGTTATAGATCACCGGAATGTTTTTAATAAACTCCGTTCCGTTTTTGAACCAGAAATTAAACTGATCCTTCTGAGTGCCCGTTCCTTCCACCATATCGCCGGTATGCAGGATAAAGTCCGGGCGGTTGGCCATGATGTAATCGCTGACCGCCTGTGCGGTTTCAAACTTATGTGTGTCCGAAACCACCATAAAGTGGATATCGTCCGGGTTTTCGCTCAACGTTTTGAACGTACCGTTTTCCACTGAACCGTCCTTCAGTTCAATGCGGTACTGATAAAGCGTATCCGGGGTAAGATTTTCCAGCTTCGCCCGGTAGATGTGCATTTTTTCGCCTTCAAAAGCTGGGCCATCCTGCGAATCGATGCTCAGCTCCTGCATATTGTCTGTCGAAGTGCCGTAATAAATTTTGGCCGCATCGCCGGTTTTGCCTTCAAAGGCAACCACCATGCTGTTGGCCTTGGGCGCCAACAGATAAGGGCCATTTTCAAATCCAGCATTGGCTGCAGGCTCATCTGCCGCCAACGCCCCCACTCCCGCTGACATTGCCATCAATACGGCCAACGCCGCCGCGGTCAGCCGCTTATGCAAGCTGAAAAACTTCTTGCGTGCGCTCACTTTCATCCTTCCTTTCTGTACTCTCTGCGGTATTATAAGAATACGCATTCCAGCCTTTGTTTACAATGCAATAACTTCTGAAAAAATCTTGCACAGCGGGAAGGCATCTGAAAAGACTTATACTTTCTTCCGGAAAAAATCATAAGTTTTGATAGCATATCATCGAGGGCCTGTTCGCAAATGTTCTTTTCTTACATTCTATGGAATTTTCAAGAAAACCACACATCCAATTTCCGAACCGAACCAGTAAAAGTGGAACATCTGCCGAAAAGAGCGCACCCAGTGAAAAGCAGAAGAGGCGCCGCTGACGCGACGCCTCTCCACTTCAATCTCAATATTTTTTACAGATGATGGACTGGAACAGCCGCATTCGATCACGGCGCCCCGTTCACCCCTCCTCTATGCATAGTCACTCATGACAAACCCACATTTGCCGCTCTTCTTGACTTGGTACAATGCTTCGTCCGCGTGCTTAAACACTTCGCTGTACTTATCGCCCTTTTTGCAGCGGCATCCGCCAACGCTGATGGACAGATTGCTCGAAGGATATTGCTGCGACAGCGCAGACACCTGCCGGACTACCTCCTCCACCTTGTTGTTAAGGATATCATCCGCAAGAGATGCATCCACGTAGATCACGAATTCATCGCCGCCCAGCCGTCCGATGCAGTCGGTTTTCCGGAAACAGCTCTGCAGCACTTCCGCCACCCGCATCAGAACCAGATCGCCGTGGTCGTGACCATAGCTGTCATTGACCCCTTTGAAGTTATCTAAATCAACAATCAGCAATGTGCCGTTGGATCTTTTGAGCCGCTTGCGCATCTGCTTCATAATGTAGGATCTGTTCAAAAGACCAGTCAGAGCATCTTGGCGAAGCTGCTTGCTATCGTGGATGCTCCGAACGAGGAACACCATTACAATAATCATGTTCAGGACATTGAGCCCAAGCCCCAGATTCACTATGAACATTCTGTTTGTAGAAATTAGGTTCTCATCCGGAATCGCAACGCCTACACTCCATCCGCTGCTTAGCTTGCTTACATAAAGATTATAGTCCTTCTTGACATCCCCAACATAATGCGTAACTTCACCGGAGCCGTTTTCCAGCATATCCTCTTGCAACGTGATTAGATGCGTATCCCCGATAGAATACGCCAACGTTAGATGGGGATCATAAACCAGTAAACCATAGCCGTCTGGCAATTCCGAAAAATCCATCCAGTTCTCACTGGTAATATGTACATCGATAGCCGCTACATCGCCGGTATCGGAAAGGGCAAGGGACATGGTAAATACATCCCGTCCGGTGATCGCATCTGTATACAAATCAGAAAACACAATGGTTCCCGGCTCGGCCGCCACCGCATTGGAATACCACGACCTGGCTGCATAATCGTAGCTGTCGTCTCCTTCCCATGGATTTGCGGCGACAATCTTGCCATTTAGAACAGCATAGAGATCCAGAACATTGCCGCCGAATCGATCTGCGACCTTGTCACAATAAGATTTCATCCATTTCTCTATTTCCGCATCAGACGTGTTCGCATCGACCATCTCGTCCAGATACTTTCCGGCGAGCGCTACAGCAAAGGCATAGTCATTCATTCGCGATTCAATTTTTTCTACCTGCGTCTGAGCCAGATAACTGCCATCTCTGATGGTGCTTTCCATGAAAAGGCTGCGCGATTCCAGAAGGAAATAGCCAAACACGATTTCCAGCACCAAAAAGACCGTAACATATAGAATTAGACCTAATCTCTTTCTGAATCCTGCATTTGTTTCCATAGTTTACATCATTCCATCCACAAATAAATTTTGCTCTGTGAAATCCAGATCACCCAAAGCACTCAACAGGCGATGGCATGATACGGAAAATGGATTTGCAAACAACACAGTTGAATATCCAGTTTTATTTTAACGAGTCCTTAACAATAGTTTCCATCATTGCACATATTTTGTCAAGATGAAATTTTACTTGTTCCTGAGAAAAGTACAACTGAAATATTTGCCCATTCTTCGGCATCTGTCAGGTACTTCTCTCCGAGCAGCAAAAAGCCCTGCATTCCATACGGATGCAGGGCTTTTTTGATGCCGCCAGCCGGAATCGAACCGGCACAGTATCGCTACCGGGGGATTTTAAGTGTATTGCACCGGTTGCGAAGTGTGCAAATCGGCAACGATTCACTGCATAACAGGCGTATTTATAGATGCGGACTATGCAATATAGAACAATTCAAGAAAGGTTGTTTTGGTGCTCACAAACACCAAACAAACACCAAGGCAAACGCGCATTGGCCGAAAGGACAATGCAGTATGTTACAAGCCCAAGAACGAGAAACCACCGCCGCCGAGGCATTCGGACACAACGTCCGGCGCTACCGCGAAAAGCAGGGAATGAGCCGTTTCCGGCTGGCGATCAACGCCGCGCTGGATGACCGGCAGATCCGCGACATTGAAAATGGCATACACAATCCCACACTGTTGACGATGGAACGGATCGCCGCCGCCCTTGGTGTGGATATGCCGCGCCTGTTCGAGCGGGAGCAGGACACGCCCGGCGCATTCCCTCTTGCAGCCTTACAGCCGGTCTTTGACCGCTTACCGCTCGCAGAGCAGGGGCGGGTACTCGCTGTACTCCGGCTGCTGTTGCAGATCTCCAATGAGTAGCCTTGCGCCCTTTGTCGAATTTTGGTATACTTTGAGTAGGCGCAGCCGTGCCAGCGGTTGGCGGTTATTCCCACCGATCCCATAGAGGGGAGGTGGTGCGATGGTGACATACTCGGAGTTGTTCCAACTCCTTACGTTCATAGTCGCGCTTGCTGGTCTGATCTATCAGATTTCAAGCAAAAGAAAATGACCGCCCCAGCTTCCAACAATGGCGGTCAAATTCTTTGACAAGTCTTTGAGGGAGTAACCGTCAACCGGCTGCGCCCCTCTTGTGCTTTTATTATATCCCCGCGCTCCGTCTTTGTCAAGGCGGGGCGTTTTTTTCGTCTTCGTATTCCATGATGTCGCCCGGCTGGCAGCCGAGGTATTTACACAGGCTCTCAAGCGAGCGGGTATCTATATGACCCTCGCCCTTACGCATTTTCTCTAATGTAGCTGTTCCTACAACCTTATCCCGTCTCAATGTATACATGGTCATACCTCGGGATTCCAGCAATCGAAACAACTTAGCATAATTCATCGGCATTACAAGTTGCACCTCCCCTATTATGTCATAATTATAACACACAATCGGCACTAAAGGTAGTACAAATAAGCACAATATTTAGTACATATATTTGTGGATGCTGACTATTGAATATGTACTAAAGATAGTGTAATATATAGTTACAGCAAGGGACTGGACATCCCGAACTGTAGCCGACAAGAGCGGCGAGGTTGTTCCCCTGAAAGGGGGTGGCCGCATGACAGTTTTAGAAGTGATCGCACTGCTGAACCTTTTGTCTGTGGTTATCTTCGGTATCCTCGGATACATAAAGAAATAACCGCCACCTAAACGGCAGCGGCTTCCTATCGACACAAAATCGAGTATGGGAGCGACCGCACCGGCAAGTGATAGCCGCTCTTGTTGGTCTTATTATAACAAAGACGAACCCACAAAGTCAAGGGAATACTGCAGAGGGCAAGACCACCCGACCAAGAGCCGTACCGCGTACCTGTGAGCGAGAGCAATAGACACGCAAGCGGGCGGCTGGCACAAATCCCCCAGACAGGTTGCAGGCAACCCACTACCTGCCGCACGCGGTTTGCACCGATAACGACCGCCGGGACAGCCCACCGAAACGGGCAGCAGCCCAAAGGGAACGAAAACCCTTGAAGCCCGCGACCATATCCCTGTGAGCCGATAGACGGCAATAGGCATGAAGATGACGCGGGCGGGCGCGAGGATGCGCTGCATTCGATTCTCATGCATCAGGCAACAAGGGATGTGCCGAACGCAAGGAATCGAACAGCAGCCATTCTGGGCGAAATACGAAGGAGGTATTCACCATGAGCAGAACAGAATTAGACCACAAGGTAAAGCAACTGCGCGAACTGCGCCGCATGGCCGAAGAGATCGCCGCCGAGATCGAGACCATCACCGACACGATCAAGCGGGAAATGGCCGTCCAGGGCGTGGACACGATCATCGGGGACGATTGGAAAGCCACTTGGAAGCCGGTGCAGTCCACTCGCTTTGACGGCAAGGCGTTTAAGGCCGCCATGCCCGACCTTTACGAACGGTTCACCCGCTCGACCGAAATTCGCCGCTTCGTGCTGGCATGAAAGGAAGAGCAGACACCCAATGAACCGAGCACTTAACACCGCAACCAGATTTATTGCGTTCCATTATGGCAATACTGCCCTTAGACCTCTGAGCGCATTCCCCAGCCAAGCCCAGCATGTTATCCCTACCGGCCTGCCCGAGTTAGACGTGGCGCTGGGGATCGGCGGCATACCCAAGGGGCGTATCGTCGAGATCTACGGACCGGACAGCTCCGGCAAAACCGCGCTTGCCCTTCAGATCGTCCGGCAGCTTCAGCAGCAGGGCGTCCCGTCGCTCTACATCGACGCAGAGCACGGGTTATCCCCCATGATGCTGCACGGCATTGATATGCTGTACGCGCTCAACGTGGACACCATCGAGGACGCGCTGCAAGCCTGTATCTGCGCTGCGGCCGCATTCGGCGTGGTCATCATCGACACGCTGGCGGCTATGTTAACGCAGGAAAGTCGCGATCTCACCATTGGAGAGCACGAAAACAGACCATTATCCAAGGTGCTTGCGCGACATCTACCGCGGTTGTTCCCCTCGCTTCAGAAAAGCGGCTGCACGCTGATCCTGCTGAACCAGATCCGTGACCAGATCCGTGACCGGATAGGCGCCTTATATGGCGATCCAACAACCACCCCCGGCGGTCGGGCGCTCCGGTACTATGCCGCGCTTCGGCTGGAGGTGCGCCGCATCGAATATGTGCGCCACAACGGGAAGATTGCCGGGCAGCGGGTACGGCTCAAGATAACAAAGAACAGCTATGCCGCGCCGTACCGATCGGCAGACGCAAACCTGATTTACGGAAAGGGGTTCATACCATGAGCAAAGAAACCACCTTTAGCGGGATACACACCCGTGAAGATGACCTGCTTGTCACAGCGGCGCGCCTGCTGCGCCTATGGCGGGAACTATTCGGACAAAATATTTCTACCCACACCCTCCGCATGGAGGGCGACAAAAAGCCCTTTTCGCCATCCACCGACCAAAGCGTTGACGAAAAGAGCCTGTAAACCACCACCCAAGGGCGGCTTACCTGTATGATAGCACAGCCGCCCGCCGATTGCAATAGGAGGAAACGCTATGTATTTTCAGTACAGTCAGGCGGGGCGGACTGTCGGAAACCGCTGCCGGTATAGTGACAGTTGCTTTACCTGCCCTCTGCCCGACTGCGGGCTTGATGACCGACATGCAGCCCGCGTCAATAAGCTGTCCGGTGCGTGGATGTTTATGCCGCGCCAAGGAACTTCCCGCCGATTGCGAGGTGAGGAGGCATGAAAAGCGTAGTGGGCTTCTGCCTGCTGGCATTCGCGGTCAACGCCCCGATACTGGCGCTCGTGCTGGGGCTGTGACAGGAGGTGCGTGCCGATGGATGAACGGATACGCGAGCAGTACATACTGTGGACACAGGCGGCCGGACGATCGTGCAACGATCCTGTCGAAGCCGAAGCCTTTGCCGGTGGTTTCGCATGGGCTGTCGCCCTGCATGACGCCGCCATGAACACCGCCCAGATCACCGCGCCGCGCCTGCAGCATATCGCAAAGCAGCTCAAGGACAAGCGGGACGGGCTGTTCTATGAAGCCGAGCACACCCACGACCGCAGCCGCTTTGACCGGTGCAGCGCCGCCGCCGAAGCCTACGGGCACGCATACCGGCTGATCGTGCCGATGGAGAAGGAGCCAACCCCACACGGGTAAAGGCTCCTTTTTTCTGTCCCCGCTGCTCCCCGCCCAAGGGGTCGCGTTTCACGACCCCCTCGTCCGCACAGGCCTGCTCAATAACGAACCGTTATCGAGGTAGGGGGTGGCGTTTCACCACCCCACGGCCGGGATTCTCGTGCATTAGATTCCGAAACGTGAATCCGGGCAGGGTACGGTGGCTTACCGTATCCCGGCCAGCGGATGATCCGCGCCGCTGCTGCCCCAACTCAATTTCAAGTCGGGACTGAGTTTTCCTCCGGGGATGACCATTTCGCTCCCCCCCTTGTCCTCTGCGTCAACACGGTCTCTAATTGCCTATCTGAATAGCAAGACGCTATTGAGCTCTAAGGTTGTGTTTCCCGACCTTTCGACACGATCAAGCGGGCGCTCTATTCCGCTGGAAGGGGTCACCGAACCGGTGACACCCGCGCACCCACAGCGCCATAGAATAGCCCCGAAAATTCGGGGGAACTGATCGCGTTCTGGATTGCTCTGATATCTTCCAGCACATGATAATGTTCTTTGGCAAATGTCTCGGCTACATCCAAAAAGGTGGGCAAAACGCCGTCCTTCATTGCCGACAGCCTACCCTGTCCAGACGACAGAACCGTCCTGCCCTCATTCGCGTGAGCAGGCTGCCGCGCTTTCCGTCGGGATTCACAACGGTATACCGGCCGCGCCTGTAATTCATCCAGCCTTGGGGTAACCTTGTGGATATTCCATGCGCCTTTGCGAACCTTGCCCATACCTTGCCCCCTGCATTTCCCTGCGCCTTATCCTGACCTTATCCTTTTTTAGGGGCTAAGAAATCTCCGGATAGATAAACCCCAAGTATCCCCAAGTGGTAACAGCAAGTTTCCACAAGTCCTTTTAGGGGTGCCGAAATCGCCGGATAGATCACAGCAGCCCCTTATCCTCCAGATGGACAATGACCCTCTCCTCAACGCTGCCACCGCTGTTCCATGCCGCCCAGCCTGTACCGTGGTATGCGCCTTCGCTTATGATCTGCTGCCGATATTGTTCCAGCCTGCGGACATTCTGCGGATTGCGCAGCTTGCGTAAACCCCTGTTTTCCAGACCGCGTGCCTGTTCCGGCGTAATTCCCATGCGCGTGCCGGTATCTTTCAAGTTCAAGCCGCAATAGTACCGACAACGCACAGCCTCGGCTTGCTCTGGATCGAGTGTTGCAAGGCATTCATCCAGCGCCGCGCGAAGCTGCTCGGTGTAAAGCTGATCTTCCGCATCCTCGTAAGCATCGTTTGTATCTGGAATGAAATCACCCCGCAATCCGGTGCCGTCTGCCTCGCTGATTGGTTCATCCAAACTAAGGCACTGCCCAAGCGGGTCGCGCCGCTGCTGCTCAGTGCGCCAGCCGACCAGCTCAAAGAAAACCTGCTTGACCGGATAGGATAGGAACGAAGCAAACAGGACGCCCCGCTCCGGCTCATACAGCCGCACAGCAAGCGCGACTGCGAGAAAGAAGGATTGTTCTACGTCCTCCCATGTAATGCCCATAGCGGCCATTCTCGCGCCCGCCTTATTCGCCAGCTCGCGGAACAGCTTTGACAGCAGCCCGCGGTTTTGCTCCCAGAGCTGTGCCAGTGCATCCTTGTCGCCTGCTTTGGCCTGTGCCGCCAATTCTTCATTCGTCATTGCGCAAGCCCTCCCTCTCGTGGTAGAATAAAACCACAAGACAAGATCGAGCGGGAGAGCGGCAGGCTGTGCAGGGCTTGTCGCTTTTTTGCGCCTATGATGGGGTGGCGATTTACCAGGTCACAGGGGGCGTGTTTTGTGACACACCCATCGCAGCGGGTCCTGCCAGATGCAAAGTCTTGGGGGTGCATGAAATCCCAAAATCATACCCCCTTATAACCCGAAAATGAGGCTTGTGAAATGCGGCCGGCGGAAATGCCCGCAGACCCGCACGGCGTCTCGTTTTCGAGGGCGAAAGATATTGTCAAAACAATTGAAAATCTGGTGGCAGTAAAATTGACAACAAAAATTACTGAAAAATCGGCAGTGATTTTTACACTGGTTTTTCGTCCGGTTCAGGCACTCCCACTGTCCGCCTGCAGCGCGTCATACGGTCGGGTGTTTCCTACTGCAGATCAGTGCTGCGCCGCTTTCATCGCCCGGGCTACCAGTTTCGAGCAGCCCAGCGCCTCCCGGTCTCCATATCCCGCATCCTCACACAGTAACGCGAATACATACCGCAGCAGCGCCCGCTTGTCCACCGCCATCAGGCGCGGGTATTCCTGCACCTTGCCCAGCATCGGCTCGGCTTCCGTCCGGTCGATCTCGCCGGAACGGTACCCCGCATAGATCCGGCGGGCGGCGATGTATTGCAGGCGCTCGGTCTCGCTCAGGCCGGCAGGGATGGGGCGGCCGTGATATGCGGCTTTCTTCAGGTCGGTTAAGGTCATTCCCAAAAGCCTCCTTCGCTGCGGCCCCGCGCACCTGCTGCTACCTGCCGTTTCGCCGTTCTTGTGCTCGTGGTCGTCCTTTTCTTCGCACCTTTCTGCGAATCGCGCTTATCGCATCCGGCACCCGGGTCACATCCCCGGGGCTTCCCGGTATCCAAGGCATAGTGGCAGGCCATAGCATATCTACCGCCTGCCGCCAAAGATCGCCAGTATTTACACCCTGCACATGCGTTCATGTTCATATGACCTCCTATCAGACGGCTGTAATTATGCGGCGCATCCGGATTGCAGCCTCAATCATCCGATCCCGCCAAACGGCGCAGCTCCTCGGTCGTCAGACCCGCATACGGGTTTACGTCCACGCTGCCGGAATGCTCGAGTTGCTGCTTGTCCCGCCACCGATCCGGGCGGCGGTTCTTGAGCCAGAAGATCTGCGCGGTCGTGTCCGGCGGCACGTGCTTGACCGTCTGTGTGGTTTTGACCGTCTTTTTGCCGTTCTCCTTGCTGACCTCGACGCGCTCTTCGGTATAGTCGTAGCCGAGCGCACGCTTGAGCAGCGCGTTCTCAACCTCGATGTCCAAGACCTCCTTGCCCCTTTTTAGGGCGTCGGAAATGTCGGGAAACTTCTTCTTCCACTCGATCAAGGTATCACGGCAGATGCCCATGTTGTGCGCTATCTGCTCATCCGTCAGCCCGTCACGCGCCCACGCTTCCAGGCGGGTGATCCCGTCCGGCGTGAGCCACTCCTGATATTTGCCTTTTGCCACGGGGTACCCTCCTTTCGCGGGCAACTTTCTGCAGTCCGTCAAAGGTCATGAGCCTGCCGCCATTGATCTGCGATCGCTTGACATTCTGCATAGTTTTGGCAAGTACCTATTATGAAATATGCCGGTGATAGACCTGCGGATAGGGCAAAACGGTTCAATTCTATTATCCTCTCCAATGTATCAAAGTGAAAGCAGCCTTGTTCCTGAGAGTATTCAACAACGTACATTTATCTTCACCCCAGATATGGTTTGTTCATGGCCTCACCTCAGACGCCGCCAATGCCGGACAAGCTCATCCCAATTCACTGGCAGGTGACTTCCAAAAGTCGTGCGTACCGCATTTTCCATGTCGCCCGGTACATGCAGTCCAATCTCAGAAATACTTTCTTCCAGATAGCCGGGAATAACATAAAGGCATCGCATTCCATCGGCGCCTTGTTCAAAAATAGATGAAACTTTTCCCCATTCCAGCAGGCGCTCTTTCAGTTTTTCCACGACCTGTTCATCATTCATCTGACGAGGACAGCATGCAACGATATCTGTATTCTTGTCCCGTCCATCCATTGTTTTGTAATCGATTACAAATCGACGGCAACACATCAAAGGCGCAAGCGGCTCAATGATAGCTTGTACCCATTCTTCTGCGCGGTCAAAATCTTTTGTAGGAATTACTGGTATCATTTTATACTCCCTTTCTGATAATGGGGTGGGATGATTGATTTCTATATTCTTATATAAATTCCCCTTATTTTTTACTTTTTTATGTTTTTGCCTATTTTAATCCACCCTTCCCACCCAAAGCCATAAAACGTAGATATTTAGCCCGTTTTGGCGGGGTGGATTTATCGGTTTTGTAATACACCACTTAACCCACCCAAACCACCCCTTTTTCCATATATGCCTAATATATCCCAATTATTGCATATTGAGGGTGGATAGGGTGGATTACGACCTTTGCGCTTTCCACCCTTCCACGCTCTCTACCTTTGCGCTCCCGCCTTGAACAACGGTAAAAGAATGTAAGGGGATAAAGTATTTAGTCGTGCCTCGCTGCGTTCTTTTTATAGGTCCGCCATCGTCACATACTACACCGCGCTGCTGGAAGTCCTCCACGACCCGCGACAAAGCTCTACCTACTTGCCGTGCTTCCCCGCATCCGGCTCTTATCAGACCGCAATTGATCAATCTGGAAGCCGTCCACCACTCCCACTGATCGAATGGCAAACTCCAGTCCAGCAGCTCCCTGATTTCCGTTTCATACGGCAGCGGGGCATCATATTGTCGGTTATTCCCCTGCAACCATTCCATTTCCTGTTGTGTCAATCGGAAACTGCTCGGATTGTCTTTGTACATCTGATATGTCTGCGCCCATAATTGCGCTTTTGAATCATATGGCAACGAGAGCAAGGCTTTCTTATTGATATCGTCCACATGCAGGACCCAAAACCGCCTATTCCCGGTTGGATCGCGCAAAAAGTTAGTTTCATTGACCGTACCGCAAAAACTTGTCCGACGTGCTACGCGGGTTGTCGCCCTGTCATATGGATATCGGATCATATCATAGGGCTGCGTAATGAATGCTTTCAGCGCGGGCTGCTCCTTCTTGGTGGTCCCGTCCAGTTCGCCTAATTCACATATCCATGCGCTGGTGGCTCGCATTATGTCGTCTTTATTACGCAAGTCGAGGGTCACGCCTTCCGCAAACCAATGAGGATCGGGAACTAATGCACGAAAAACAGATGTTTTACCTATACCTTGAGCTCCGGCCAATACAAGTATGCCTTCCGCACCTATCGCTTTCTTTTCGTCATTGAGAGCTAACGCGACGCTTTGTATCATCCATTTACGAGTTAGCGTTTGGTACATCTGGTTGTCTGATATACCCAAAATGTTATATAAACCCGGAAATCGGTCTTGTTCATCCCATTTTATATTCTTTAGGAAATCTTCTATCGGATTGTACCGATCTGCGTCTGCGATGCAGGATAGAATCTCACGCACCCCATTTGTTGTTACCCCACGAACGCCGTTCGTTTTCAATAGGTCAGCAAGGATTACGGGAAATGTGTTGGCAGCATTGGCTTCCGAATATCCGCTAAGGCGTCCTGTTACCTCAATTTCGTGAGACAGTAAGTTCTTGCGCACGCGCACGCCAATTTCCGAGATAAAACGGGAACACAGGTCTATGCTTAAGGCTTGCCCCTCGAGCAGCATAGGAGTATCACTCACGCCCTCACCGCCTCACGCGCCCGCTCGCTCATCGACACGCCGGATGCCGTGCGCCCGCTGCTCGGGTTCTCCCTCTGTCGGGTGCGCCAGAAAGTCGATCAGCGCATCATAATTGATCAGACGGCCGCGGCCTACCTTCACACTGGGGATAACCCCCCGGCGCGCCAGCGTGCGGATCAAGTTCAACGTGACCGGCGTGTCGGGATCGTCTTTGCGCAGTTCTTCCAGTGCCTGCGCGGGGAATCTCATGCGGACCATAGTTAAATCCCTCCTGCGCTATCAATGTACAGATCAAACACACGGACAGGGTCGGTAATCCGCAATACACGGCACAGCTTACGCACCTCCGTCAAAGTGAAGTCACTCTCGCCTTTTACCTTGCGGGAAAGCGTGTTACAATGCATTCCAATCAGGCTTGCAACTTGCCCCTGAGAATATCCGCACTCGGTCATTTTCGCACGCAATAGGTTGTTGTTCATAGGTCATTCTCCTTTCTGGGATTTAACAGTTCTCTTTTTCCCACATCCATATGATACGCCGTCTGCTGCAAGTTGTCAATATTTTTGAGATATAGCGAACAAAATTGTTGCATTCAAATGAATTGCGGTGTATACTATCACCAAAAGGAGTGAAACGCATGAAGATCAAAGATATGATATCGCCAACAGTAAACGAGGGCGCACTCCGCGATTTCTCACAAAACATGCAGCGACGCAGGGCGCAACTCGGCTTGACTTATCAGGATCTATCTAACCGTACCGGTATGAGCAAATCTACCTTACAGCGGTATGAAACCGGCGCAATTCAAAATATATCCCGCAATAAACTTGAAATTCTCGCAAAAGGGCTGAATATGACTGTCGAGCAGTTGCTCGGCTGTGAAGATTATCTAACCGCCTCGAGAAACGAAATGGACGTTTTCATAGAGCAGCTTTCGTGTCTTGGCTATGAGGTAGAAACAACCGCTATGCCTGAAAGCGAGCAGATTGAATATTTGTCGCAAGGATACGAGTTGGAGGACGACGGTAAGCCTGATATCGTTTGGGTGCGCAACAGAAGGGATAACAAGTGCTATCAAATGGCATGGGATCAGTTGCATGCTTTGAAAGATAATATCTATAATTTCGCGGATTTTCTGATGAACAAAGCCATCAATGCCGCGCCTATTATCGAACGACCCGAAAATTGGTATCCCATTGATACCACAGAATGAGAGGTGTAACGCATGGCCACAATCACAAAACGCGGCAACGCCTACCGCATCACTGTTTCCCTCGGCTATTCTTTGGACGGCCGGCAGCTCCGCCGCACCATGACATGGACGCCGCCCGAGGGCATGACCGCAAAGCAGATCCAGAAAGAGGCCAACCGGCAGGCCGTACTGTTCGAGGAAAAATGCCGCACCGGTCAGGTGCTGGACGGCAGCATTCGGTTTGCAGACTTTGCTGAACAATGGTTCACGAACTACGCTGAGAAACAGCTCAGGCCGACCACGGTTGCCGGGTATCGTCGCCTGATGAAGCGTATTCTCCCAGCCATAGGCCATATCCGGCTTGACCGCTTGCAGCCGCATCACCTGATGGCTTTTTACGATAACCTTTCGGAATCCGGCATCCGGGAAAACGCCGTTTACAAGCTCCGCGAGAATTGGCCGGAACTGCTGAAAGGTCGTGGGGTAAAGCAGGCCGAGCTTGCCCGTTTAAGTGGGGTAGACGTGAACAAGCTGTCCAAAGTAGCACATGGCGCAGGCTTGTACCTCTGCAATGCGGAAAAGATAGCCGCCGCCCTGAATCTCCCGCTCGACACAGTCTTTGTATCCACCACACCAGACAGCAAACTGAGCGGCAATTCTGTGCAGCATTATCACAGACCGATTTCTTCTATCCTGTCAACCGCGGTCAAATGGCAGGTGATTTTCTCGAACCCCTGCGAGCGGGTAGACCCGCCCAAGATAGAGAAAAAAGAAGCGCACTACCTCGATGAAGCACAGGCAGCGCGCCTTCTGGAAGCTCTGGAACAAGCCCCGGAGCAGTACAGGGCTATGGTGGCTCTGCTGCTGTTCACCGGCCTGCGGCGCGGCGAGCTGTGCGGGCTGGAATGGGACGACATAGACTGGGACGAGGGGCTTCTATCCGTGCGCCGGTCGTCTTTGTGTCTTCCCAAGCAGGGGATATTTACAGACGAAACAAAAACCGCCACGTCGCAGCGCGTTATCAAATTGACCGATGATGCTTTGACCTTGCTCAGGCAGCATCGAACTGCGCAGGCGAAGCAACGGCTTCAGGTTGGTGATCAGTGGCAGGACAGCAACCGGCTTTTTACCACATGGAACGGCAGCCCAATCCACCCCGACACATTCTCCAAGTGGTTTTCCGGGTTTGTCAAGGCACATGACCTTCCGCCAGTGACCGCGCATTCCCTGCGTCACACCCACGCTACCCTGTTGATCGCCGCGGGCGTGAACGTCAAGACAGTATCCGCACATCTGGGACACGCAACGATCGCCACGACTGGCAACATCTATGCGCACGCCATTAAGTCAGCAGAAGCGGCGGCAGCGGAAGCCCTGCAAAGCGCGCTGACCCGCTCAAAAAAGAGGGCATAAAAAAGGCGCCCCCACAAGCGGGAACGCCCGATTTTGAGCCAGATAAACACCAAATAAACACCAATGCGCGATTGCCAGAAAAAGTAAAATTCAAAAATATTGCAAAAATACCCGCAAATCAGAAGAAATGCGGGTATATAGATGGTGCCGCCAGCCGGAATCGAACCGGCACAGTATCGCTACCGGGGGATTTTAAGTCCCCTGCGTCTACCAGTTCCGCCATGGCGGCGTAAGTTGATTATAACAGAATGGGCGCGGTGTGTCAAACACCACGCCCATAATAAATCTCCACACGACGATTTTCCTATACGATTGACTTCGGCATTGCCGTTTTCGCAAGCGCCCGCTCGATTGCCGCACGATCCGGCAGCCAAGCCGAAAACGCCGCCGCGCTTCCCGCCGCCACCGCATAGCGCAGCGTCTCCGCAGCGGAGAGTCCGTGTGTATGCGCGTACAACCAGCCTGCGGCCATGGAATCGCCCGAACCAACCGACTGCACCACTTCGCCCGGTGTTGCTTCCAGATACAGCGCCTGCCCATCTACAGGTACCAGCACCGCCCCCTGCGCACCACAGGAAATCAGGATATCCTTTGCTCCGGCTGCCTGCAATTCACGCGCACAGGCCGCAATTCCGGTCGGGTTGTGCGGCGCACCGCCGACCAGCGCATCCAGTTCGTCCAGATTGGGCTTAATAAGATCCGGCGCGCATGGCAG
>NZ_CAWVCU010000049.1:0-34516 GCF_963927765.1 uncultured Agathobaculum sp.
CGGCGCTGCGATTTCATACACTTCAAAAGAGCCGGTGGGCAGGTCGCGGCCTTGGATCGTGAACTCGCCCAGCGCGTCCGTGGTGTAGGTGTTGACAAAATCGTTGTCAATGCCCTTGACCTCAAATTTTGCACCCATCAGGTTGCGGTTATCTGCCGAGCTGACCTTATGCACCTTGAAAACGTGGTCATCGCTGTTGGCAAAGGTGTATTCCACTGTACCGCCCTTGCTGCCCGTGTTGATGACCTTGGACGGGAGGAGCTGATAGCCCTCCGGCGCTGCGGTTTCCTTAACGGTTACATCGGTATTCAGTGGTAGCTCTGGAAACACCGCTTCGCCATTACCATCTGTTGTGGCCTCACGTGGTTTTTCAATTCCTGCGTAAGTGATCTGGAACGTGCATCCTGCCAGCGGTGCACCGTTCTCATCTGTTTTTAGCACACGAAGCCGTACTTTATCATCCGTTGTATCTTGCTCTGCAAAACCAACTGATGCACTCAATTTTTGCACCGCCGGTTCCACCATGATGACCGGCTGCACGCCCGAACTGGTAGTGCTGGCCGAATACACGTTATATCGGTCTGCGTTCATGCTGACAAAAAACTGGGTCTCCAACGGCGTGCTGGCCGCGTCCATCTGTTCAG
This sequence comes from uncultured Agathobaculum sp., assembly GCF_963927765.1. Classification (NCBI taxonomy): domain Bacteria; kingdom Bacillati; phylum Bacillota; class Clostridia; order Eubacteriales; family Butyricicoccaceae; genus Agathobaculum; species uncultured Agathobaculum sp. Next base: position 645 of record NZ_CAWVCU010000049.1, read on the forward strand.
CGGTTGCTTTGGGGATGCAGAACAGGAACGTCTCGCCATAGGCCATGTCGTTGCCGTTCTTGTATAATTCCTTATTGCTGGTAACATTGGACAGCGTGAGACGCTGCGAGCCGCTGTCATCTATGCTTTTATTGCCCTGCGCATCCATGAGGAACGCGCCAGACGGCACGTTGTCCGCGCGGACGAAAATCTGGTTGCCGCGCACGAACGTAGCAGAAGCCGCCGCCATAGGCAGTACCATGTATGTCTGGCCATCAATCTGCTTCTCCGCAAACGTACCACCAGATACGATGCTGCCGCCGATGTCGATCGTACCGGTCTTTTGTGCGGCGGGGGCGTATTCGGTATTGCCGGGCGTGTAATTGATGGTAGCACCAACCCATGGTGCATGGCCTTTACCATTTGGCCCCCAAGTGTTGTAGAACTCATTACCATACTCCAGCATTTTAATAGCGGCAAACAACGTCAGCGCTTCGGATGTGGAGCTGGCGCTGAGCGTCTTGCCGGCAGCGCGGTAGCCAAGCGATGTGGAGCTGACGTAGCTCACGCCGAAGTTATTGTTGGCCGCAATCTGCGCGTCTCCCAGTGCGCACCAGATCGCCGCCTGTGACGCGCTGAAATACATATCCGCTGTGAAGTTCTCCTTGGTAATGGGCGCACCCGCGAAAGAGATAAATGTGTCCAGCGTCATGCGGGCGTCACTGCGTACCGCGACGCCATACACATGCATGTCCGATACGCGGCTGGTAACGGTATACGGCATACCTCCCGTACCCGGGTTACCCTTGCTGTGATCTGCGCAGTATGCGCGGATCTCCGTGCCGTCTGACGCGGTGGTAAACATGGGCCAGACATTACGCGGCGCTCCGTTCTGCTGGAACCATGCTTTATGTACGCCGCGGTCTGCAATGTTGTACACTTCACCTACGTTGATCGTAATAGCGGACGCTTTGTTATCTTCCTCCGCCAGCGGCATAATCCCGCTGTCCACTGCACCGGCCAGCGGCGCGCTGGTGAGGAGGGTAAGGGCGGACAATGCGCCTGCCGTGATCCGTTTGAATAAGTTCCGTATCATTTTTTCCTCTCCTTTGTCTGGAATAAAAAAAGCCGCCTTTCAAGGATGAAAGGCGGCGCGCGCTGATGATAATTCACTTTTTTCATGATCTGATTAAAAGAAAAGAGCGATTAGGAGAAAACCTAATCGCTCTTTATCCCTAATTTTTACTTACATTAAGCAAATACCTGACAACAATAAATGCTTCCTGTCGATCCTACTGCATATCCGATACCTATTCTGGTAAAATCCTTATCCAGCAACGTATTTCGATGGCCTTCGGAAGTCATGAAGTTATTCATATGCCGTTCTACAACATTATTAAAATCACTGCTTCCGCCTGTAATATTTTCGCCACCTGCAATATCGTTGGCAGAAACACCAATGCTGTCAGCAAATTCTTCAATTTCATCCCATGTGGTATGTCTAAACTCCGTGGTGAGATGCTTTGCCCACCACTGCGCTCGTTGCATGATATTGGGGTCAATTTCCAGCTCAGCAACACCGGCCTTACGGCGTTCCTCGTTAACGGCATCTACCATTTGCAGTTCCCATGCACGGAGCATTTCTTCAGTCACAGCAGAAGTATCGTTGTTATCGCTGCCGCTTGTGACTTCCTGACCCAGCGCCTTGCGCAGCTCGTTCGCCCAGAACATGTTTACCGGATTATCGTCGAACGATACTGCATCCACTGGCGCGCCGGTCATCGCGTCCAGCGTGGCGATAACGTCCTCTACCGTGCCACCCGCCTTGCCGGTGATGACAGGTGCGTACCGCTTGGCGGTCGTGAGGTATTTTGCCTTATCCCAGTTGCAGTCGATCATTGCCTGATTGAACTCGGCCATAGTCTTGTTCCACTTGGTGATCGCGCTGCCGGAAGCGGGTTCGGCATACGGCGTATCGGTATCCACTCGGACGCTGCCGGTCGCGGAATCGTAAGTGACGTTAAAGTCGATCTGCTGGCCAATGTCACGCAGCTTCACATAGTTGTTGCCGTCGATCTGGTAGGCGGTCATGTTGACCTGTACGCCATCCACCGTGATGCGCTGGTCACTGACCTTAGCCACCGCGCCGCTTGCCGCCGTATCCGAGATACCCTCGGTGCTGGGGGTGGTGCGCGCCGTGCTGATCTCAACAGTCTGCGTCTCGCCGTTCCACTCCACGCCGAAGCCTACAAGCGTACCAATATCGCGCAGTTTGAAGTAATTGTTGTCCGCAATATTGTAGCCCGTAGGATAGACACGGGCGTCGTTAACGTATACCGCCTGACCTTTTTCACGGGTGGGAACAGCTGCTACCGCACTGGCAGCACCAGCAAACGGTACTGAGCCGACTACCATAGCCGCACTGAGCGTCGCTGCAATAATGTTCTTTTTCATATCTGAAGACCTCCGTTCTGGTCTGGTTTTTATCTCTCTTTTCTATGTCTTTATTATAGCAGATTTTACCAGAGCAGTCAACGAAAAATAACAAAAATAAAACATATTTCTGCTTTAAGTTTGCAATTCTATTTAATTTATCAGATATTCCGAACAAATCACAGCTTGTGGATAACTTTCAAAATTCACCAGAACCGAGCCAATTTTCGTGGAGAAAGATCTATGCCTTAACTGAGACTTTCGACCAGGCAGTTAGACCGCAGCAGCCTGCACACACCAGCGGTAGGTCTGAGCCTGATCGGGTACGCAGGTGACAAGCGTCAAGATGTTAGCATTCGTGGGGTTGAGAACATCGACCTCATACTTGGAAATCTTGCGCACGCTGTAAACCTCGTAGGTGCGAGTGCCATATACGGTAGTATAAGTAATTTTGGAACCGGCAGACAGATTCCAGATTCCAGCGAAATAACCGTAGCTACCTCTGTTGTGGCCGCAAAAACCAACATTGCCATCCCATGCGCTGGTACCCTCAAAGTGCGCCACGCCCAGCCGCAGATTGCTGACTGTTTCACCGTCGTACACTTTCTTTGTCACACCGAGCGCCGGGATGGACAGTGTACCAATACTGCCGTCTGCATAGGCCATACCGTCTACCGGGGTGTAGCCGGAGCCAACCGCTGCATCGGCTCCACCGCCAGTATAGCCGCCTGTTGCAGTGCCCGTATCGCCATAGATCGGCTCATTGCTGACTGTACTGCCCTCAACATCAGGCGGCATGACGATCTCACCGCCACCTGTCACTGTGCCGTTTTCCGTCACACCCGGCGCAAAACCGGCCTGTGTGCTGTGCGGGAACATCGGTTGCACTCCAGAGATATCAGGCGTCAACAATTCTCCCGTTCCCAGCACATCAGCCGATGCCGATCCAAATTCGGGCGGTACAAAGGCGCTGTCTTTACTGATGTTAACATTGACCTCATCATCACCGATCACCGTAACCGGCTCCGTTGACGTTGGTTTTCCGAAGTTGCCGCTGGATGGCGCATCGTATGTATACGAAAGATTAGCCGCCAAGGCCGGGGTACTCAGCATCATCGTCAATGCTATCGTACTGCACAGAGACGCCCGCAGAGCCGTCCGTGGTTTCCTGCCCATCTGATTCTGCCGCTGTCTCTGCGAAATCATCCTCAGTCTCAAGCTGTTCATCTGTGAAGCCATCATCGTCTTGCGGAGCGGCCAACAACGCCATACGCTGCTGTTCCTTCCGTTGCCTTCTGCTGCGAATTGCGGCTTTGATTTTTTCCAAGGGGCCAAAAATGTGCTGCTCCTGCCGCAGCTTTTCATCATCGGCCTGCTTCTGTTTTTTCTTTTCACGCATCTTCATCTCCGTTTCTCTGATTGTTTGCTGCATTTTGCCGCCCGCCTGTGCTGCCATGGCCTGCATCTGCATCACCATTCGTTTACATGCTGGTGGCCGCAACGCAAAAATCATCATCAAAATACCAAATACAGCACACAGCACCCAGCTGATCGGTGTGTTACCTGTACTTTCATCCACCGGCTGCACATCCTGTTCCGGCGGCAGAAGATTGGTCAGGTCAGGCGGCTCGGTATTGTCCTCCGGTTCGATCACAATTGGTTCACCGCTGTAAACTGCAATGTAGCGCATGCAGTCGTTGTTTCGGTGAGAAACCTCGCCAGCATAGGTCGCGGTCACGGTATAGCCAGTCGTGCGGCTGGAGGTTGCTGTGCCTGTGTAGGTCACAACTGCCGTATAGGTGGTTTCCATTGTACCGAGATTGTCCGTTTCCTCGGTTTCAGGTGTCCATTCGATATCACTGAATGTCAGCGTGTGACCGTTATCCTCAATGGTTTTAGGGATATCCGTCATATCCATTTCCGGCATATTCGGGTATTCACGCGCTGCTGACAGTGCTTCCGATACGCTTTCCGTACCCGCAACCTTTGTAGAGATACTGGAGACATCCAGATAGGCCGTGCCGCTGTAACCATCATCTGTTGTGACCGGCTTGCTTTTCGGCAGCAGCGCCATTACGTCGTTTGAATTATCCGATGTAGAAGATACTGTCACGGTCTCCGAGTGCATCTTACGGTCGATATCTGGCATTTCAATGCGCAGCATATCCTGAAACGTATAGTGCATATCGCCGCGATCAAAATCGTCTTGTGGGATCTGATCGGGCGATGTCCCGGTTGGCACATCGTAGATCTTCTTACAGGTAAGGCCGTCTGCACTTACCTGAACATCGACCGGAAAGTAAGCGCTGCTTTCGCCTTGTGTGGAAGTGACGCCTGCGTTTGCAGACTCTGCCTGTACTGATGAAGCAGCTGAAGCAGTATCTTCCTGTGCCAGCGCTGCGGCCTGTACAGGAGACAGGCAGGCCAGCAGCAAGGCGGCGGACGCGCAAAATATCCTGATCTTCATTTGACTTTTATCATTCCTCTCTTATTTTACCATTGGATTTTTTCCAGTCGGCGGCTGAAAAGTATGCTGCGGCTGTTTGAGATGCTGCGGCTCATGGGCGAGACGGTCTTTGATACTCGCTATTCTGTCACGCACTGACGGCTTACCATCTGTACGAGCTGCATGCTTTTCTCGATACTGTGTTCGTTTTTCAGAAGTTGCTACCCGTGTTGCATCTTTGTCCTGCGAGCGCTCTGGCATACCCAGCGCCCGACCCAGTTCATCCTGTATCGCGTGTAATTGGGTACGGCACTGTTCCAATCCCGCGCCACTCGCCAATGCTGCGCGGATTTGATCCAGCCGGGACAGCATACCGTCTGCCTGTGCCTGTGGCAATTTAGTCGTAGTCGTTGTTGATGCCGGTCCGTGCTGATTCATAATCTCGGATTTCACCGATTCGCTCTCTGACAGACCGGCATCCACGTTTTTTTCACTCACCTCTGCCGTAGCACCGATTCTCTCCCGCACAATGTTTACCAGTTTTGCATCTTCCGCCCTTACAATGACGTCCACCGTATCCGGATTCTTGGGGTCTCGAACAAAAGTGCACATCACGCCATACTCTTTTGCCAGTTTGGAAAATTCCTGCATTTTTTCTGCTGCCAATGGGAAGCTGGTGGGTGTGCCGGATTGAATTATCTTCTCAATATCTGTCTTTCCCGCGATCTGCTTCTCGTTGCGAAGCAGGGCTACCAGCAGTGCTGCGATATTCACCGCGCCAGTTGCCGCTAACTTGACCGCGCATTCCGTTACCATCAGTTCCATGCGTAAAACCTGGTCTGCTGCTGTACTTTCCGGGTTCATATTGATCGCCTCCTATTCTTACTTCGATCCGTTTCTGTTCCGCTGTAGCCGCATCCAACCGCGCCTTGATAGCCGGTGCGGTATTCTGGATAACATTGCATAAACGTTGCTCCTTCCGCAGCCTGCGCAGTTCAGCGGTCAACTGCTTTGTTTCGGTCTGCAATGCAGCGTGATCGGTTTCCGGCCTGCACCTATCCGCATACAATCGTGCGCGGCGGTCTGTCAGGATATCAATTTCATCGGCAACCGCATCTGCATACAATGCAACGTCGTTTCGGGTGCTCAACTGGTGGTCGCGCAGGAAATAATACTGCTTAGTATAGCGATCCAACTTTTTCAGTTCAGACATTATTTCACCGCGTACTTTTCTCGGCGCTTTTCGTTTTTTTACCTTTCCCAGCATATACAAATAGCGCCAATATAAAGCACGGAAGCCTTTCAGCTTTTTTCTCTGTTTGGGTGCTCGTGTATGCGGACGAACCTGATACTTTTTCCGTTGGTGCAACTGCTGCCGCTGTTGTTTGACCCGCTCCAGATTGTTCACAATGTTGCCGCGCTGCGCTGCAATCCGCACCGCGAGCTGCCGAGGTGTATAGTCCTCACCCAGAGATTTCAGGCGAATGAACCGCTCACCGTTTGGATGCCGGATCGTAACGTATTTCCGCTTTTCGTTGATTCGGATTTCATATCCGCGCCCACGCAGCATATTCCAAAAATCATCCATGGTGCGCGCCTGTGCCAGTATCACATCAATATCCTCGCGGATCATGCTGCGCAGGGTTGGCCGGTTTTCTTTCTCCGCACGCCATTCCGCATAATGCTTTCCGGCTTTGACACTTGGATTTTGAATAACAGATAACCCGTGTGCTTTGCAAATCTCATCAGAAATACCGCGTAGTTCGTAAAAGGTCGCTGGTGTAGATTGATATTTATGTCCATCTACAAACGACACTGAATTGACTATGATATGATTGTGAATGTGAGCGCGATCTGTATGAGTACCGATCACGACCTCATAATCATTTGCAAAGCATCGCTTGATAAATTCACAGCCCAGCTGGTGCGCCTGTTCGGGCGTTACTTCCCCCGGCTTAAAGGACTGGATAAAATGAAACCCTTGTACCTTGTCTGTTTTTTTGAAATGCCGTTTCGTTTCGAGCATCTGCGTATATGCGACTTCGCACGAACAATTAAAAGCAGAAGTTAACGTATCTTTGATTCCATGCAAACTGTGAAAACCGGAACAGGCAGTTTTCTCCGTATTCTGCACGTATGCGACGCGCTTATCCAACCGCTGACGAATGACATGTATTTTGAGAACTGCCATTATTCCAGCCGTTCCAGCATTTGTTCAAGCTTTTCCTGTTCCGCAGAAATTTGAAGCAGGGTTTCCTTGGAAACCTTACCTGAAATATGCGCCAGCCGCGCTATCTGGTTGATATTTCGACCTACACCACGAACCTGCCGCTGGATATCACGCACAAACTCAGGTGATAAAACTTTGACTTCACCAGAAAGGATCAACACTCGAAAAAACTTCGACATAGACATTCCGCTATCCTTCACTTTTCTCTTTAAGAGAGAATGCTCTTCGTCATTCAAGCGGATGATGATTTGATTTGCGCGTCTGCGCATTTACGTTTTCCTCCGTTCTGTCCGTTTGGGGGTCTTAGGGGGCTGCGCCCCTTAACAAGCGTGTTTTGGCTATCCAAAACACTATGCTTGCGAGGACATCAGATTTTACTTAGCTAAACCGAGTTCGCGCGTACCGCGCGAAGGCGGCGGTTGCGCATTCTGCTGAAGCTTAACACGGAGCTGGTCGTTGAAATCCTTTTCCTGCGGAACGCAAACCTTTGGCTCAATTTTCGGATATCGCTGCCGGAGCAGCGCGAAAATATTCCGCGATGCACGCTGCCCCGGTTCGTCGTTATCCAAACTCAAGACGATCCGGTTAAAAGATGAACTTTGGAGCATCCGCTCCAACGCCAGCGGTAGTTTTTCCGCCGATGCCGTGACACCACCCAGCGCTAAATAATTGTCCTGCCGCCAGTCTCGGCCACCCAGCTTGCGTAGCGTGGCTACCGAAAGGGCATCAATCGCGGCCTCGCAGACATACAGTGTAGAGCCGCGTCCCTGCATGCAGAAGCCATAGTTTTTGTCACTGCCAGCCTGCTCGATCTTAAAGCTGGAGTTCGATACCGTGCTGCGTAGCATGGCATACTTCGCAGCACCTTTTTCATCGTGACCAACAAACACCACATTGTGATGCTGCGCATCTTCGTATATCAACCCGCGTCTCATGCAGTGGGTAATGATCTCAGGATCAATACCGCGAGCACATAGGTACGCGAAAGCGCGCCTGTTGTTTTGGTTTCTTGGAGGTAACGAAAATTCTTTGCGTTGCGGCGGCTCTCTGGCAGATTGATCAGTCCGCAATGTTTGATAGTCCTCTCCAGCCAGTGTTCGTATCGCTTCGGGGAAAGTCATGCTATGCACCTTTTGCAAAAAACTGATTGCATCCCCGCCGCCAACAGATTGCGAAAACCAGTTCCATCGGCCATCAGCAGAAATGCGCATGCTGTCATGTGATTTCAGTGTCCACGATTGACCAACACGCTTTAGTTCGCCGGGTTCATATTGACGCAAAAACGCAATCAGGTCTACACCTCGTGCGCGCTCAATTTGCTCAGGCGTCACGCGGTCGCTCCGAGCTGTTGCTGCCATGTTCTGCACCTCCGTCTGTACACTGTCCGGTTCTTTGCTCTGCCTTCAACTTGCACAACAATTGTTGTGCCTGAGAATAATCTGGTGCAATCCCATTTATCATTTCGAGCAAGACGCGATCTTCCAGCTTTTTTCTGCGTTCTGCAAGTTGGGATATTTTACCTTGGTAAATCTTAACTTTTTCTTTAAGACGTTCGATATCCTTATTCAGCCGGTGTATCTGCTCATCTGTTGTCATCTGTTCTTTCACCTCCGTTTCTTATCAGATTTTTGTGCATTGGTTTTGAGCCGCCAATGCCCGCTGTTGCTCTTCCCTTTATCCTAACGGTAAGCAACTACCCGGTGCTTGCTTCATAGGAGCACGCCCATTTTATGCAGTTTTCAAGGTGCAGCAGAGGCTGCACAAACGGTGCTTCTGAAAAAAGCCTCTACTATAGCTGCTATACGGGGGGGTTGTAACAGCTTTTTTTCGATTGTTTACAAATTGTTCACAAAGAGACCGCAATTATTAGACATAGTGTTTGAAAATTCTGTGATTACGGGCAAAACAAAAACGCACAGGTTACTCCTGTGCGTTCAAAGCAGAATTGCATATTTATTCAACGCAAAGCATATCTATGCGTATCTCAAAATAAGGTTTTCTCTGGTGTCTTATCCATCATAGTTTGGCAATTGGGACAGCATAGAAATATACAGATCCAAAGCTTTTTCAAATTCTTCCGACTTCCTGATCTCCTGCAAAAGCTTCAGCTCGGTTTCCTTGCGTGTAACACCACGATCCGTGCTAATGTATGCCGCAAGGATTTTCATGTCTGGACGCAGTTCTAAACTGCGTAGCCAAACATCGCCCAGCATATTTCCATTTGCAGGGTCTTTCACATAATGGACTGAAACTTCTATTCCACTATATCCCTGCGCCTCATTCGGCATGAGTTCATAGGCAAAGTAATATCCAGATAACATCTCCGGTGCTTTTCGAAATTTCTTTATCATGGCACTGCCTTCCTTTTTGTTCTTCTTTTGGTATTGTAACAAAATCCAGACAGACTGTCCATAAATGCTTATTTGTGTATCCTGCACAAGCTTCACCTGATAATTTCACACAATAATTCATTAAAATAATAAAGTAAATTAGCATATATTGTGCTATAATACAAGGCGCATACAATATATAGTTTAGAGGGGATACTATGGGAAAGAACGAACATGTTGTAATGCGTCGTTGGCACAAAGGTCAGCATTTGCGATGGAATCAACGCTTGATTATTGAGCGTATGCGCCTGCGCGGTGCGACTACAAGACAGATCGCTGAGGTCATAGGGTGCAGCCATGTCTGCATTGCCCGTGAACTGAAACGCGGTCGTTACATACATACTAATTCTGATCTTACAACAGAGGAACGGTATTCGCCCGAAAAGGCCGAGCGCCAGTATAGGGCGAACCTTGCTGCAAAAGGGCCGCAAATCAAAATCGGTAATGACCATGCTTACGCTAAAGAGCTGGAAAAATTTATTCTCAAAAAGAAATTTTCTCCATCTGCGGCTTTAGCTGCTATCCGTAATAGTAAAAGGACATTTCAAACGTCCATTTGTACTCGCACTCTGTACAATTATATTTCAGGGGGTGTCCTTGCGTGCGAAAAAGCAGACTTGCCATTAAAAGGTAAGCAAAAACGCCGCAACCGCTCTAAGAAAGATGAAATACAAAAGCGGGTATCTTGTGGCACCAGCATCGAATACAGACCTCTGGAAGTAGATTACCGGCTCACTTTCGGGCATTGGGAAATGGACACCGTCTATACATCTAAAAAAGACTGGCTTAAGCCTACATTATTGGTTCTGACGGAACGATATTCCCGACAGGAACTTATCATTCGTATGCGTGACCGAACGTCCGGCAGCGTTGTCCGTGCGCTGAACGCTCTGGAACGCAGCATGGGGGCTGAAAAATTTGCGAAAATTTTTAAGACAATCACTGTGGATAACGGCAGCGAGTTTGCTGACTTTGAAAGGATGGAAAAGTCCGTGCTTCGCAAGCGCAAAGCACGGACTAAGGTCTACTATTGTCACGCCCATAGAAGCTATGAACGTGGCAGTAATGAAAATGCAAATAAATTGATCCGCAGACACTTCCCGAAGGGGACAAATTTCTCTCAGATATCTGCAAGGGAGATCGCAGCAGTAGAAGCATGGATCAACGACTACCCCCGCAAAATACTGGGATGGAAAACCTCCAATATGGTTTACCGCCCATGGTTCGATAAGCAATAACCCCGTAAACAACAGAATATTTTTCCCTTAGGAGCGGTCTGGATAGACGGTTCCTATTTGCCGTGTCTGGAAATAAGCAAAAAGACGTATGTCTTTTTGTCTATTATGCGTATGCTTATATGCAACACTAACAATTCTGATTTGTCAATATCTAAAATTGTTAGTTACCTTTAATATTGCAACTTGCGCAAAACCGGCTGCAAAACATTCTTCAATGATGCACCCATCCGATTGGTATATATCTTGCGTGCCTCCATATCGACCACCGCAAAGTGTATGGATGACCAGCCATGCTTGCCGTTTTCAAACTGCCGCTCCGCGGTCAGACGACGCACTTTTTTCTGTATGTCACGATCCACCTGCTGCGTTGCCAGAATGAAGGACAGAATGGAAAATCCGTGGGCTGCATTGGGCTGCACCAGCGACTGTTCCGCCTGCTTGGCATACTCCCACCAGCCCGCAAGCGCCTCGGTAGTCAATTCCGGTTCGGCAAACAACAGGCGATATTCATGTGCATGGCTGGACATTCCCATCGACATCATGCCCAGAAGTTTTTTCTCACTGGTTACGTCATACCGGCTGAACAGCGCCGCGACGCGACCCGCGACCTCTGTGTTCTGTTCAGAGACGAATGCGGGATTCAATCCCTGCACCAACCGGTTACGCAAACCGATAAATTCGGTTGAAAAATCCACGATATTCCTCCCGCTTACAGGTCTTCCGGGTACTCGCCCTGCCGGGTCATCTCCGCAATGGCGGCGCATACGGTCGGCTTATCCTCCCGGTAAGTGACACCGAACCAGCGCGCGGTTGTGGTCAGCACCTGCGCGGTCGCACGCCCCGCCTGAATCAGCTCATCGACTGCAAACGGCAGATAATACTCACCCTTCATCGGGTTCTGCGGCAGTTTTTCCGCGAAAAAGCGGCGCAGACCTTGCTCCAGCGTCGGGAGGAACGACGGCGTAAAGCCCCACAGGTTGAGCGAAACCGGCGTACCCGCCGGGATCTCCCCCGCTGGTGCGTCACCGTCAGCCGCATAAACGATCCGACCGTCCGGCGTGCGCGAAATCGCGGTGCGCTCGACAATGCCGGTCAGCAGACCGTTTTCGTCCACCGTACACACGCCGCGCGACACCGTTCCGTTTTCGGTCAGGGTATTCTCCACCTGATAACCGACCATGCAGTACCGGTATTTTTCGTCATCCTGCGCGACCGACAGAAAATCATACATTTTCCGGAACGCATCCGCGCCGTAAAAATCGTCCGCATTGATGACCGCGATCGGCGCGCCTGCCGTCAGTTCGCTGGCACACCACACCGCATGCGCTGTGCCCAGCGGCTTTTCGCGTCCCTCGGGCGCATGCAGGCCTTCCGGCAGCTTATCGAGCGTCTGATAGGCATAATCCACCTGCATAAAGCGGCGTGCTTTCCCGCCGATCGCCTGCTCGAACGCCTCGTGCAGCTCCGGACGAATAATGAACACAACCCGCTCAAAACCCGCCCGATGCGCATCATAAATCGAATAATCCAGAATGATCTGCCCGTTTGGGCCGACCGGGTCGATCTGCTTGAGCCCGCCGTAACGCGAGCCCATGCCCGCAGCCATAATCACCAAAACCGGCTTTGCCATTGCGCACTTCTCCTTCTCAACGGCGGCCATGCCGCCGAATACAGTTTTATCCAATCTTGCATCCCGCAAAACAGGCGTTTTTCCATGTTTAATCTCCCGGCCTGTCTGGAATACTTCATTATTATACAAGACCATATCATAAAACACAAGATGTTTGCGGCCCGCGCGCTCTTTTTTGTCGAAAAGCATGAAAATCCTACCGCAGTGCGCCCAACGATTGCAAAACGGCTTGGAAACTGCTAAAATGGTGCTGTTAAAAAAATATCAGAGTAACAAACGTGATGATACGAGAGAGGAATATGTTTCGATGCGTAAAACCAAAATTATTTGTACGCTCGGCCCTGCGACCGACGCGGTTCTTCCCGAAATGATCAAGGCTGGCATGAATGTTGCTCGCATGAATTTCAGCCACGGCTCCCACGAAGAGCATAAGGCCCGCATGGATGCGGTAAAGGCAGCGCGTGAAGCGCTGGGCATGCCGGTCGGCATCATGCTGGATACCAAGGGCCCCGAGATCCGTACCAAGACCTATAAAGACGGTAAGATCGAAATTGTTGAGGGACAGGAATTTACCCTGACCACCCGCGACATCGAGGGCGATAACACCATCGTTTCCATCACCTACGAAGGTCTGCCGGCAGATGTACAGCCCGGCACGCGCATCCTGATCGACGACGGTCTGGTTGCCTTTGAGGTAATCGAAGTCAAGGACGGCACGGATATCGTCTGCCGCGCGCTCAACGGCGGCCCGCTTTCTAACCGCAAGTCCATCAATGTGCCCGGCATCAAGCTGAACATGCAGTTCGTATCCGACAAGGATCGCGCAGATATCGAGTTCGGTCTGGAGCAGGGCATCGACTTTATCGCCGCTTCCTTCACCCGCTGCGCGCAGGACGTGCGCGACATCAAGGCAATCCTCAAGGCGCACGGCAAGGAAGACGTTGAGATCATCTGCAAGATCGAAAACATGGAAGGCGTCAACAACATTCAGGAAATTCTCGACGAGGCCAACGGCGTCATGGTTGCCCGCGGCGACCTCGGCGTTGAGGTTCCGTTTGAAGTACTGCCGGAGATCCAGAAGAACATCATCAAGACCTGCATCTCCCGCGGCAAGCGCGTTGTTACCGCGACCCAGATGCTCGAAAGCATGGCCAAGAACCCGCGCCCGACCCGCGCAGAGGTTTCCGACGTTGCAAACGCGGTTTACGACGGCACCAGCGCTATCATGCTGTCCGGCGAGACCTCGGTCGGCAAGTATCCGGTCGAAACCGTCAAGACCATGAGCATGATCGCAGAGAATGCGGAAAAGACCATCCACTATGACCGCCGCCGTGCAACCCGTCTGGAGTTCCAGAACATGAATGTCACGGGCGACCTCAAGACGCTGGCGATCTCGCACGCGACCTGCTCCACCACCGCCGATCTGGGCGCAAAGTGCATCGTTGCGTTTACCGAATCCGGCTCGACCGCACGTGCGGTATCGACCTACCGCCCCGGCGCACCGATCATCGCGGCTACGCCGAACGGCAAGACCTTCCATCGCCTGAGCATGTCTTGGGGCGTTCACCCGGTGATGGTTCCCAAGCGTCCCACCTCGGGCACTGAGCTGTATGACCTGTCCGAGCAGGCTGCTATTTCTGCCGTAGACCTGCGCGTCGGTGATATCATCACCATCACTGCCGGTATGCCGGTCGGCCACGTCAACTACACCAACACGCTGCGCGTGCATCAGCTGACCGAGCGGTCGTTCGCGCAGCTCGTACAGGATTGATTCTATGTCTCTCAAACGCTTCCAGCGCAAGCTGATCCGCGTATTGACCATTCTGGTCATTTTGTCCATCATTTTCTGCCTTGGCTTATACGCCTATCGGTCGTTTTTCGGCTACACCTATGACCGCTCCCTGTTTGGTCAGGATCTGGCGGCTGGTGTGAAAGCAGATGAAAACATCACCAACATTGCGCTGTTTGGTCTGGACACCCGCGAGGGCGATACCCAGAGCCATTCGGATTGCATGATGATCGTCACGGTGGACAATACGCGCGGCAAAATCAAGCTCATCAGCTTGATGCGTGATTCTCTCGTCACGATTGACGGTCATGGTGAGGACAAGCTCAACGCCGCCTATTTCCTCGGCGGGCCGAGTCTTGCCATCCGCACCATCAACGAGAATTTCGGCACAGATATCACCGAATACATTGCGGTGAATTTCGAACAGCTGGTCGAGATCATCGACGCGCTGGGCGGCGTAGAGATCAATGTGGAAACCACCGAGGAGCTGCTTGAGCTCAACCGTGTTATCCGGGATTACGGCATCGAACAGGGCAAGGAATTTACAGGCGTGGAACACACCGGACTGCAAACGCTGGACGGTGTGCAGGCGCTGTGCTACGGCCGCATCCGTAAGGGCGGCACCGGTGACGATTGGGCGCGCGTTGAGCGTCAAAGCATCGTGCTGGAAGCCATGTTTACCAAGGTGCAGGAAATGAGCGCAAGCGATCTGATCGGTCTGATGCAAAAGCTTGTCCCGTATGTGACAACTTCGCTTTCACCGACCGAGATCGCGCCGCTGATCGTCGGCGCTGTCAAGGACGGTGTTCCGACACTGGAGCACACCCGCGTCCCGCTGGACGGCGAATGGGATTATTACGGCGCTTCCAGCGAATACATCCTGTATGATCTGGACGTTGCCGCTGACCATATCCACGAATACATTTACAACGATGTATTCCCCGGCGAGTCCACTTCCACCGATTCCGGCAGCACGGATACATCCAACGAGCCGCTGGGCGGCGTCGATTATGACGAACCGCCGACCGCACCGGCCACCACGGACGACACCTCTTCCTCGGACAGCACCGTCGATCCCGCTTCCCTTGCGGAAGAGGGCGGACGGTACGATCCAGAGACCGGAGACTATTATGACTCCGATGGAGACCGTTATTATCTGGACGAATCCGGCAACAGGGTGTATTATTAAATCAATATGATCTGTTCAGGGGGTATGACACCACGATCATACCCCCCTTATTTATAACTGACACAGAAAGAGGAAAACAACAGTATGTATGTCAAACGTGTTCTTCCCAACGGGGTGCGCCTGATCTCGGAAAAGCTGGATACCGTGCGGACGGCATCCATTGGCATCTGGGTCGGCAACGGCAGCCGGTATGAGCCTGCTGCACTGAACGGTATTTCCCACTTCATCGAGCATATGATCTTCAAGGGCACGGAAAAGCGCTCCGCGCAGCATATTGCCATCGCTATTGACGCGCTGGGAGGACAAGCCAATGCCTTTACCGACAAGGAATGCACCTGCTACTATATGAAAGTGCTGGACAAGCGTCTCAAAACCGGCATTTCCATTCTGGCGGATATGTTCATGCATTCGCGCTTTGCGCAAGAGGATATCGATTTGGAACGCGGCGTTGTCCTCGAGGAAATCGACATGTATGAGGATTCCCCGGAAGATGTCGCCATAGATAAGCTGTTTGAAAAATGCTATGAGGGTTCAGCGTTGGGCCGTCCCATTCTGGGCACAGCGGAAACCCTGCAAACGATCAACTCTGAAGCGATACACGACTATATGAACCGCTATTACCGCCCGAAAGACACGGTCATCGCGGTTTCCGGTCACTTCACCGAGGACGATCTGGACTACATCGCCGATCTGTTCTCCCATATGGAAGGCGAAGGCCGAAACCAGATTACACCTGCTACCTATCAGCCCAGTCTGCTGCTGCGCGAAAAAGACATTGAGCAGAATCATCTTTGCTTGTCTTTTCCGGGCGTTTCACTGTTGTCCGAGGAACGCTTCGCCATGAATCTGCTCAGTTCCATTCTCGGCGGCGGTATGTCCTCCCGCCTGTTTCAAGGGGTACGCGAGCAGAACGGTCTGTGCTATTCGATCTACACCTTTACTACGCCGCATCTGGATACTGGTTTATTTTCGATTTACACCGGTCTTGGCGCGGAAACCGAACATAAGGCACTGGAACTGATCGTGCGCGAGCTGCACCGTTTCTGCGAGGACGGCCCCACTGCGGACGAGCTTTCGCGCTGCCGCGAACAGGTCAAAACCACGCTGCTCATGGGTCTGGAAAGCACAGGTACGCGCATGATGACCATTGGCCGCAGCGAACTGCTGCGCGGACAGGTAGCCGCGGTCGAACAGGTGCTTGCTGCTTATGACAAGGTAACGGCGGACGATTTGCTGCAATTGGCGCGCCGTGTATTCGACTTTGAACAGGTTTCTCTGGCCGTGGTGGGTCAGCCCGACCGTGCTGAAACCTATTGCGCACTGCTGCAATAACATATGCTATGCATCAAAAAGAGCCGACGGCACAGCCGTCGGCTCTCTTCTCATTCTATGGTTTCATACTTCATACGGTAATAGGTTCGGTCCTGATACTCCTTGACCGCATCCGCAGCCGTTCCATCCAGCGCAGACAGATAGTTCCCCTGTGCATCCACCGCAGTGCCACGCTGCACCACAGGCAATTCACGCCGCAAGCTGTTAACAAAGGCAAACAGCTCATCACTTTGCCCGCAGCCCACTGCATCGAGCACCGCAGCGCCCAAAAAGCTTGCGCTCAACATGCCATCCTGCGGAATGCCCAGCCGTTCCGCCAGTGTGTCAAAATCCAGCGCATCCGCGCCTGCCTGATTGGCCCACATCACGAACGGCGGTGCATAGGCGCCCAGCCAGTCTGCACTACCACGATCCGCCGTCATATCCATACCCAGCGCGCGGTAGCACAGATAATTGTCGCCCAAGCTGGGCAGATGATCGCCATACCAGATCAGCAGCACCGGTTCATCCTGCTGCTCAAAGTAGCTGACCAGTTCGCCCAGCATTGCATCTGCATCCCGCAGGCCGTGCGTATAGACCGTCAGCATAGTCTTTGCTTCCTCCGGCAGTTCCTCCGCCAACTGGAGCTGATACAGGTCGCGCGCCTTGCCGTATTTGGATTCGGTATAGGCCATGTGATTTTGTATCGTGGTCACATAGGTAAACTGCGGCTGACCCGCTGCCTGTCGGTTTTCAAAATCCTCGATCAGATAATCGGTCAGCGATGCGTCTGAAACATAGCCGCCCTTATACGCAGCGTCGGCAAAGGCATCCTCGAACACGATCTCCTGTGCGCCCAGCCATTGATAGATGTTCTGCCGGTTGTAGAACCATGCTTTGCCGGGATGGATGAACGCTGTCTGCCAGCCGTTTTCATCCGCCACACGGAAGATGGACTCCATGTTTTTATGCAGCACACGGAACGACGACACGCTCGCATCGGACAACATCGCAGTCTGCATACCGGTCAACACGTCAAACTCCGTATTGGCCGTGCCGCCGCCATAGTTTGATACGATGAGCCGTCCGGAAATCGCATACTCCGACTGCTGTACGGCATGGAAGTTCTTTAGCGGGTCGGTGTCCGCTGTCCATGCAAAGGCATCCGCATCGGTGATATCACAAAACGCCTCACTCATGATAAAAATGACGTTCACCGGCTCCGGGTCTGCCGCAGCCGTCTGTGTTTGCGCGATGCGCTCCTCGGTTTCCGCCTTGGAGAAACCCTCCGGCTTTTGCAGATTGTTCTGCGTCATGCTGCGCAGAAATGTGTAATGAAAGCCGGTTTCCTGGCAAACTGTTGTCATATTGAAGCGATTGGTGCAAGGAAAAGAGTTGAACAGATCGGTAGACGCGTAGACCGTCAGCGTCAGTCCTGACAAAACGGCCAGACAGCCCAGACAGCCCACGATGCGCCCCACCCGTGCAAACACTCTGCTGTGGCTGCTTTTCCGCGTGCGCACCAGTACAGCCGCCGCGATCAGCACCGCACACACGGCTATCAAAGACAGCACAAGCGGCAAATCCACATGCAGATCATAGCCACCCGCCGCCGTCAGCGCTTCGCGCAGGATGGTTAAGTCCTGCGGCACCACCGGATCATCGCGCGCTTCGATCTTAAGCTGATTGGCAACATTAAACACGCCAAATATGACCATGGTCACAGCCGCCGCGCCAAACACATTGCCAAACGCAAAGGTTAACGCCGCCAATACCAGCAGCACAGGCAGCCAGTTGAGCAATCCCAGCAACGGAGTTGTGAAAAAGGTATAGGGAATCACCGGCATGGTTTTCAAACACAAAAACCAGATGGCCGCTGCCAATACAATCGCCAGCGGAATGTTCCAGCCCACCGCGATCCGCAGCGGAAGTCTGCGATTTTCCGGGGCATCCGATTGTTTTCCGGGGCGGCGTCGTTTCGCCTCATGCGCGCCCGGCCGCGCTTTCTGAAAATGTATCATTGCTTTGTTATGTCCTTTTGCGGACGGTTTGGCAACCCTCCGCGCAGGTCTTCTCCTATGCTATTTGTCTACAACAGGAATCTCCGTAGTATCCTTTTCGTCCAAATGATTGAGATAATGCCGCGTTTCCCGTACAATCACGCCGGAAAGGAGCAGCACCGCGATCAGGTTAGGCACTGCCATCAGCGCATTTAAGATGTTTGCAATCGTCCACACCAGATCGAGCGACAGCACTGGCCCGATCACAATAACGAGAATGAACAGCAGCTTATATGGCAGCATACCTTTTCGTCCGAACAGGTATTCGCAGCACCGCTCTCCATAATACGACCAGCCCAAAATCGTGGAGTATGCAAAGGTGATAATACCGATCACCAGAATCATGGGCCCCAGCACCGGAATCTGCGAAAAAGCTGCTGTCGTCATCTGGCTGCCATCCTCGATCATGTCCATATTGATGCTCGGATTCTTCATGATGGTAGTGACCAGCACCAGTCCCGTCATCAGGCAAACGACAACCGTATCCCAAAACGTCCCAGTTGCGGAAACCAGCGCCTGCCGCACCGGATTGCGTGTCTGTGCAGCGCTTGCAACAAGCGGCGCAGAGCCCAAACCGGATTCGTTAGAAAACAAACCGCGTGCCACGCCATATTGCATTGCCAGCCGCAAACCGCCGCCTACCAGTCCGCCTGCAACAGCACCCGGCTTGAATGCCAGAACCAGAATGGTTTGCAAGGCAGGCAAAATGAAATCCCAGTTGATGCACAGGATCACCATACAGCCCAGCACATAAAATGCCGCCATAAACGGCACCAGTTTTTCGCAAACGGTTGCAATCGACTGAATACCGCCGATGATGACCACTGCCGTGACCGCCGCAAATACGATGCCGATGGCCAGCGGAGGGATATAGATCGGGCTGTTGCCCTGAATGATCTCGGAAATCGCATTGATCTGGGTGCCGCAGCCGATGCCGAACGACGCCAGCATGGCGAGTGCGGCAAACGCTACTCCCAGCCATTTCATGTTCAGCCCACGCTCGAGCGCATACATTGCACCGCCCTGCATACGTCCGTCTTTCGTCTGCACTCGGTATTTGACCGCAATCAGGCTTTCAGCATACTTGGTTGCAATACCGAACACACCCGTCAGCCAGCACCAAAGCACGGCCCCCGGCCCGCCCAGAAATACGGCTGTACCAACACCGACAATGTTTCCTGTGCCGATGGTGGATGCCAATGCGGTTGTTAACGCCTGAAACTGGCTGACATCTCCAGGCGAGTCCGGGTCCTTAGTCAAGGACAGCCGGATGCCGGTGAAAGTTTTGCGCTGGATGAATCCGGTGCGAAACGTCATAAAAATATGTGTGCCCAGAAGCAACACAATCATCGGCAAGCCCCAGATCCAATTGTCTATCGCGGATACAACTTTGGAAAACGCCTCCATCCAATTTCTCTTCCCTTCTTTTTGAACTGAAAACAGGAAAGGGAGCGAAGCTCCAGCTTCGCCCCCTTTCAGCAAGGGCCGCAGACGCCCTATACATGCCTGCTTACGGGAGCCGCAGCAAACCATACCCCTTTGTACCGTCGCCGCGTCATATTATCATTATACAATATCCACCCCAAAATGCAAGAAAAACCGAGGTACAATCTTTGATCTTGCATTTTCTGCATTTTTTCCTATTCTATAAGTATGCTTGTCTCCCGCCATTCATTAACCAAATATGACTCCACGCATGTTCTGCAACCAGCGAAACATGCGCGAAGTCATACAATCGAAGGAGGTTCCCATGGACTTTTCTCCAAACAAACTAGAACAATTCAGCAAAAAGATATCTTCTCTGCGAGACCAGCCCAATATGCAGCCAAACGAGTTAAAAGCATACTTTGACAGCAGTCCGGAAGAGGTGCGGCAGGCACACAATAGTCTCTGCGACGCGCTCACGACTGCGACAACACAATCGACTGCCGCTGCCAATATTGGTTTTTCACGAACGGCGGGCGTTCCTGCCGACACGATACAGGCTGCTGTTGAGAATGTGCAGTCCCAGCTAACCGATGCGGTGCTTGGCAACATTCCCTCCGGCAGCGTAACCAATGACAAGCTTGCGCAGGATGTCCGCGACCATTTTACCACCATCGAGAACTCGGTTTCCACTGAAGTTCAAGCACGGCAGACCGCCGACAGCAATCTGCAAAAACAAATCAACACCCACACCACACAAATTGCAGCGAAATGCGAAATTGCCTGCGGCAGCTATACCGGAGATGGCACGGAAAACCGCACCATCAACCTTGGGCGCACGCCCAAGGCTGTATTGGTGATGACCAACGACGGCAAAATGTACCTTGCAAATGTTCAGGGTACCTATGGCGGTTTGGCAGTCACTGGTTCGCCAATCATTTATCAAAAACCCGAGCAGCAGGCTGTCGCGATTGTTACCAACGGTTTTCAGGTTACAATGGGCGGCTCCTATAACTGTCTGCTCACCAACGCAAAATCTTATATCTATAACTATATCGCATTTTTCTAAAAGAAAACCCCCGAGCCGAAGCTCGGGGGTCTTACTATTTAGACAATCACTTCTCTACGAATTAGAGGGAAGCTTCCTTGTCGAGCTTGTTGCTCTCGGAATCGATCACGATTGCAACAACCTTGTTAGCGTCGTCACCAGAACCCAGCAGGTACATGATGTTCGGAACGCGCTTGCTGGTGTCGGTGTCGTCGGAGCCAGCTTCAACGATAGCGTCGATGCCTGCGCCGGAAACGCCCTTGCCTGCAGCGTCGTCAACAGTCAGAACAACAACGTCCTCGCTCAGGGTGTAGGTGTAAGTGCCAGTGCTATTCTTAACCTTGATTTCGCCCTCAGCCTTGCCGTCGAAGCCCAGAACAGCCGCAACAGTGCTTGCAGTGGTAACGTTGTCGATGAACTTGCCGTTGACCTTGTAGCTGATCAGATCGCCAGCCTTAACACCCGAAGATGCTACAGTGGAATTATCAGCGTACAGGGTGATCGTGTCAGTGCCGTTCCAAACGTCAACCGCAGCCTTGGTCTCACCCTCGAAGGTGGTGGTGTACTCGTCGGTTACCGCGTAAGCGTAGGAAACATCCTTAGCGCCCGGAACATCCGTATCTGCGTTCTCATCAATCAAGGTAGCAGCCTGGATGTAGTCGATACCGTTGGACTCCTTGTACAGGTAAGTACCTGCGAACTTGATGTCTGGAGTAGTTACGCTGTTGAAGTCCTTCTGCCAGGACTTAACCTGTGCACCGGTCAGAACCTTGGTCTCGTTCTGGGTCTCAACAAAGACTACCGCGTCGTCAGCAATGGAAACGCCGCCGATCTTGGAGTCGAAGTATACAGACTTACCGCCGTTGCCGGTCTTGGCCGGATCGTTCTCGTAATCCTTGCAGCCAGCCAGATTGGTGGAGCTTACTTCCTTAACGTCGTAAGTGCCGTCAGACAGCTTGGTGTAGGTAACCATCTTGTTGCTCAGTACATCTACCTTACCAGTGCCATCAACCTTAACTGCATCACCCTTTGCCAGCTTATCGCCTGCAACCTTGGAAACCTTAACTTCCGCATTGGTGCCGTCAGAGAAGTACATACGAACCTTAACGGATACGTTATTTTCGCCAACAACCGTATCCTCATTAGTGTTCACGCCGGAGATGTAAGCGACGTTTGCAATAGAACCATCGGTCTCATCAGCGAACAGGATGGTGTTGCCAACGATAACCAGATCGTAGGTGGTGCCATTCTTAGCATCTACATAAGTAGTGCCGTTGTCGACAGCCAGCTTGTACCAGGTGCCGTCAACCTTAGCCTCGTGAGAGGTGGAGCGCTCGCCCTCAACCTTAGCATTGGTCACGTCGAGCTTCTCAACGTGGTTGCCACCCTCGGTGGTATTGTCAGAATCAATTACGCGAACGTAATCATTCTTAGCAACGCCATCATAGATGGTGTCGTCGTCAAACTTAAAGGTGCCAACACCGTTTACGGTGATGGAAGTCTTGGTAACAGCGGAAACCTTGCCGATTGCAACCGGAGTGTAAACTGCGGTATCAACCTTACCGTTGCCGTTGTTGTCGATCAGCTTGATCTCGCCAGCAGCAGCATCGCGTTTGCGCTCGTTGTTGCCGTCATCAATGTTCAGAGCATCGAGGTTGGTAACGTTATCAGCTACTGTGATGTCGCGGTTCAGCTTGTAAACGTTGTTGGTGCCAGCAGTCTTCTCGAGCTTGTACTCGGTGCCAGCCAGCTTAACCTTGTCAGCAGTAGTGCCCGCTACTTCCAGCTGGCCAACGAAGCCAGAAGCTACAACCTTGGAATCCTCGTGAGCGTAAACACCGTAAACCTTGGAGGTATCATTCTCCTTGTGCATTACGTTGACACGCTGGCCGATCAGGTTGGTGTAGTCGGTAGCTACGCGAGTGTAAGCGCCATTGTTCATGGAGTAGGTGTCGCGAGCGTCTTCCTTCTCAACCTTGGTCAGAAGGATAGCTTCGTCGGTAACCAGATCCATGCACTTCTGACCCATGGTCTCGTTAACAGAAGTCGCGGTGAACTTGATTTCGCCAGTAACCGGATCCTGCTTGCCAACCATAGCAGTGGTGGTAACCTTCTCGTAAGCGTTTGCATCGGTGCTCCACTTAACAGTGTCAGCCTTCAGAGCGTTGTACATGATCTGAGCAGCGTACTGACGCGGCATAGCAGCCGTTACAGAAGAAGCTACATCGTCGTACAGGCCGTTCTGGGAAGCCAGAGCGTTGGTGCGCTGGGTGTAGCCGGTGCCAGTCAGGCCGGACTTGTCAGCCTGGTAGCCCATGCAGATCAGCAGCATCTTAGCCAGCTCGGTGCCGGTAACCTTGTCGTCCGGAGCGAACTTGCTGTTGCCCTTACCGTTGATGATGCCATTGGTGTAGCAGAAGTTGATGTAGCCTTCTGCCCAGTGGCCGGAGTAAACGTCGGTGAAAACAGACTTGCCTTCAAAAGCAGAGGCGTTGTCGTTACCGCCGTTCCAGATGGTGTAGATCATCTTCGCAGCTTCAGCGCGAGAGATCGTCTCGTTGGGCTTGAAAGAGCCATCAGTGTAACCATTGATGACACCCAACGCAGAGAGCATTTCAACGGCTTCGGTCTGCTCAATGTCAGCCGCATCCGTGAATGCCGCACCAGCGAACATGGTGAACGCGCAAGCGAACGCCAACACCAGTGCGAGAACCTTTTTAAGATTCTTCATGGGTTTTTTCCTCCTTAAAATTTTTGAGCATTGTGCTCTTTTCGTGAATTATAATACCACAGGACTTTTTGAGGGTCAAGCAAAGTGGTGTGAATGTAACAAGGGTGTAATATTGCAAGCTTTGTAACATTCCGTTTTATCAGCGGCTAAATTCCACTCTTTCAATAGTTGTACCTGCTTTTATCCGCAGGGAGACGCTGCTTTCAAAGCCACCGCCTAGATCATGCACCGCTTCACTCATCCCGGTGGCGGGATCAAATGCTACCTCATTGCTGCTGACATAGCATTGCAGAACACCGGCCGCATCACTGCTCTGCACTTTCAGGCGGTACTCTCCTTCATTTTTCAGCACAGTGCTGAACACAACCAAGCAATCTGTTTGCGCGGTGAATGAACCGTTTCCGTTCCATACAACCGCCCCCTCCTGCACAGTTGCATAATCCGGTGCGCCATCCTGATTAACATCCGGTGCTGTAGCGGTATCCAAACCCAAATTAGCAAAAATCTCCAACGTCGTGCTGCGATCATACGGCTCGAGTGCAGACACAGTCAATAATTTGTTCAAAAAGGAATTATTTTCCGCTTTCAACAGTACTTCGTCCAACTGATCCGCATTCACAGCCTGCAGTTTCTGATACGATGCCATCATATACTCTATATAGCTGTTATCCTCCAAAAGCGGCACAGCGTTAAACTGATCGACCGGATCAATGATGGATTCGTAAATATCAAACATCTGCTGCCACATTTCTGCATCGGCACGCATATAGTCCGCACCGTCTCTGAGCGTATACATTGCCTTGGCAAACTGTCCGCTGCCTACATAATACTGCGCCAGCGGGATGGTGATGGAGTTGGACTCTTCCTTCGCCAAATCAGCAGCGTACTGATCGGCGACGCCTTCCTCGTTGCCTCCCGACAGGAGATAGGACAGCTTATAGTCATTTTTCTCAAACAGATCGATCGCCGCGCAGGTTTTCAGTTTATCCAGTGTCAAGCTATTGCCGGTAAAAATACTCTGTGCTATCAGGTTTAAACCAATCAGTACGATAAAGATTGACGAGACAGCAGCGATTGGCCATTTCACCGTACCGCCCTTACTGCTTTCCGGTACTTTGATACGCAGGCAATCACCACAATATAAGGTTATCATTGCCAGCACTGCAAAGAACATCGGCAGACACCCGCCAACCGACCAGATCACATCGGTGACCGCCTGTCCAAACATCTGCACAACGCAAGCCGCAAGCAGCATGACAAAAAGCGGTTTTTCTTTACGGCTTTTTACCAAGGCCCAAGCAGCGGTTCCAAGCATTGCCAAAAACGCTGCCAAGCCCAGCACGCCAAGATCACACAGTGCTTCTACATAATGGTTATGCGCATATTTGGTTTCATAATAATAGTCCTGCACGGACACAATGCCGTTTTCAAAACCACCAAGACCACGGCCAAAAACCGGCGCTGTCTGCCACAGTTTGAGCGCATCCTGCCAATATACGCGACGCTGCACCACATTACCGTTGGCTGACAAGTCCTGAATACGGTCTGCAATGAATGCCGGCAACAGTTTATAGCCCAACTTGATGCTGCCGCTTGCCGCGCCGTCATACACAGCACTGTTCACGGTTACACCCGGCTCGCTGCATGTAAAGTAGAAGAATACCAGTTCACTGTCCTCCGGTACGGAGAACGTGATCGGTGCATCCGAAGTCCCGCTTACCAAATCGGTTTCGTTATTCTGAATCAGGTTGCTGGTATTCTTATAGGCAACGCGCACACTTACCGGTGCGCTCGCCTCAACCGTTAGTGTATAGTCTCCCGCGCCAAGATCTGCCGTGCGCCGGAAGTCGCCCTCCGTTCCGAATGTATATGCGCCAGTTACGGAAAGTGCAGCGACCAGATACACCGCCATCACCACGATGATACCGATGATTACGCCAACCAGCACTTTCCCTTTATCAGACAGGATGACCGAAACTTTATCGCGTACCCATACTTCCAACAGACTGGCAGCAGCGCAGCCCAGCACCAGCATCAGCAGTGGCAGCGGCGAACCCGTCACCGTATCGCCAAAACCTTTGACCGATACTGCGCCTACAATCAGGGCAACCACAGCCGTCTGTAACAGCAACAGGAAAAATCCGATGCGCTGTTCTTTCGGGCAGAGCACGAGCATCAGCAAGCAAGCCACCACAAACACACCAAGCGAACCCATGGAAAATGCCAGCAGATAAGATACCGCATTGACCATCAGCAGGATGGTACACAAGATTTTCTGTTTTCTGCTTTCCGCCGTTAAGACCAGCCACAGAGAAAGCAGGCAGGCAATCGACATCAGGCCGGCATAAATATTCGGGTTGCCAAAAATCGTATTCAGACGGGAATAAAAGTATGCGCCCGTATTGGCATAACCCTCACCCACTGCTTCCATCAGCACCCGGAACGGGCGCACCAGAATATTGGAGGATGCCGCGTCAATCGAAAGCACGCCTACAGGTGCAGCAGCACAAGCCAGCACCGCAGCCACACGGCGGAATGCCGTCTTACTGTCCTGCGCATGCAGCACAATAACCATGAATACTGCGAACGCCGCCAACAGACAGGCAAATTCAGCAATCGCAAATTTGCCGGAACGGGCATACAGCGTCGAAATGCCCGCCAGCAGCATATAAGCAAACACGGCAAAAGCCGGCGGCGTCAGCAAACGCTTGATCCTCTCCTTATCGGCGAAAAGCAGCATGCATACAACGGCTACCGTTCCCAACAGCCCGACTACTTTCTGTGTATAGTAACTGCCATTGTTACCAAAGCACAGCATAAAAAATACTGCGACTGCCGCGACGATATACAACCACCATCGCGTTGTTCCAACCGGTTGAACCGTTTTTTCTTTCATGACTAAGAAACCTCCTTCACGCTGCCGCCTCCCGCAGCGTTTTTTCGCATTGATACATTGATACCTTATTATATAATAGATTCTTTTTCAGCGAAAGTCTTTCACCGCGTTTTCATATAGTACCGTCAACTCCGGAAAAACCCGCTCGATTCCAAACCGTTGCACCGAATGTCTTGCCGACTCACCCATGCGCTGCCTCAATTTTTCTTCCATCAGGTGTTTCACCGCTTGCGAAAAGGCACCTACATCCCCAAAGGGATATAGAAAGCCATTTTCTCCGTTGCAAACAAGATCCTCATGCCCTTTGATCGCACTGGCTACCACCGGCAATCCACAAGCCATCGCCTCCATCAGATTGAACGGCAACCCTTCGATCCGGCTGGAGGACACGCATATATCCGCTGCCCGATACAAATTCTCCATATCTCGCACAAATCCCGGAAAACGCACCCGATCGACAAGTCCCGCCTTTCCTGCCTGCATGCGGCATGCTTCCCGCAAATCACCCTGTCCCGGCAGCAGCAGGATGACATTCTCAGGCAAGCCCTGCATCGCTTGAATGAGCATCGCCTGATTTTTCCTTCCGGAAAACTCCGCCGCATAGATCAGTACCAGATCGGACGGCTTCAGTCCTAACCGCCGCCGCAATTCCTCCCGCTGTGGCTGTGTCGGCGGTGTAAAACGCGTGAAATCCACGCCCATCCCCTTGGTGCACATCTGTTTTTTCCCCAGATGATACCTCCGTGCAATTTCCGCATCCTGCCGGTTCATGGTCAGCAGCCAGTCTGTCACTGGCGCTGTCATCCGTTCTGCCCCCAGCAGCAGCATCCGCTTTGTCCACCGCGTATCTTTGTCAAACAGGTATCCGTGCACCGTGTTCATCACACCCGGCCTGCGCTTTCCCAGCGGAATGACCGCAAGGCGCGCAAAAAACGCTGCCAAAGAGGTGTGCAGACTGATCATCTCATACCGTTCTTTCCGCATCAGACGATATAATGCCCGCACGGCTGCCAAATTTTTTGGAGAAAACATACTTTTTTCCAGCGGAAGAGAAATAAAACGGCTCACTCCCTCCAAATCGCACAGAGCACCGCCAGCGGCTGCATGCACCTCATAGCCTTGACATGCAAACCATTGCAGATAGGGACGATGAAAGGATGCGAGATGTCCGAAAGTTGAGGCAATATACAATATTTTCCCCTTTTCTCGCATGGAAACACGCCTCCAAAAGAAAACGCAGGCGATTTTCCCCACCCGCGTCCTGTTTCTTTATTCGTTTAAAATATTACCGCATACTGCACTTTTTGTCAAGTTAAGAGCGCAAGTTAAGAGTGGTTCTTCTGTAGAAAATTGCGATCAAATATGGTAGAATAAAAGCAATCCATTCCTTCAGGAGGATCGACCGGTGATCAAAGAAAACCAAAAGACACTCAATCAGATCAATGGCCTGACTGACGTGCTGATTCTATTCCCCTGTATGCTGTTGGCTTACTTTATCCGCTTCGTGCTTTTTCAGGGTGAACCCGGCCATATCGGCCTTCCCTATTATCTATATGCTACCGTTTGCATCACCCCGCTTATGTGGTTCCTATACAGCCTGATGGGACTATACGACTCCTTTCGCGCCAAAAACTTCTTAACCGAATTCAGTCTGCTGCTGCGCTGCAATGTCATCCTGTTCGGACTGGCTCTCGCTTTCTTCTTTATTTTTAAGGAATTTCATCTTTCCCGTTGGACACTGTTTATCTTCTTTGCATTAGCAACACTGCTAATCACCGTCAAACGCTGGTTCTTGCGGCGCATCCTTCGCACGCTTCGTGAAAACGGCTATAACCTCAAGCATGTGCTGCTCATCGGATGCGGTGAGCAGGCGCGCACCTATTATCAGGCAATCCAGCAGGATCGTACGCTCGGTTTCTCCATCGACCATTATCTTGCCCCCCGTGATTGTCTGCCCGGGATTTCCTATTTGGGTGGGTATGACACCCTTTCCAAGGTGCTCGACCGCATCAATCCCGACGAAGTCGTCATCGCTTTGGAAGCGGACGAATATCCTTATTTACAAGGCATTATTGCCAACAGCGAAAAGCATGGCGTCAAGGTTTCCCTGATCCCTTTTTACAGCCGTTTTATCCCCGCGCATCCGGTATATGATGAAGTGGGCGGCATCTCTTTGGTCAACCTCCGCCATATTCCGCTTGACAATATCGGCAACGCCTTTATCAAACGAAGCATGGATGTCATCGGTTCGCTTCTGCTTATCCTCATCACTTCCCCCATCATGCTGTTTGCTGCGGTCGGCGTCAAGCTTTCCTCCCCCGGCCCCATCCTGTTCAAGCAGGAACGAGTCGGACTGAACAAAAAGACTTTCTATATGTACAAATTCCGTTCCATGCGTGTCAACGACAAGCAGACCACCGGCTGGAGCACAAACTCTGATCCCCGCAAGACCAAATTCGGTTCTTTCATCCGCAAATTCTCTATTGACGAACTGCCGCAGTTTTTCAACGTGCTCAAAGGGGACATGAGTCTGGTCGGCCCGCGTCCCGAGCTGCCCTTTTTCGTCAATCAGTTCAAAGAGGAGATCCCGCTTTATATGGTCAAGCATCAGGTGCGCCCCGGCATTACCGGCTGGGCACAGGTCAATGGCTTCCGCGGCGATACTTCCATTCAAGGACGCATTGAGCACGACCTGTATTATATCGAAAACTGGACGTTTCTGCTGGATATCAAAATCCTGTTCATGACAGTTTTTCGCTTTGCAAACAGCGAAAAACTCCAATAGGCCAACGCTTGCACCGTCCCTGTCGTTATCTTGACGAAATGCGTCAAATTCTGTATAATATACCACATTATTAACTTATTACAAATTTACACAGAAAGGTGGAAGTCTGCTTCTATGTCTGACCCTGATCCTGCGGGCCGATTACCGTTCCGTCCCATCGAAGTATTTTTGGAATAGCGCCGGCACAGGCTGAAATCAAAACAATACTTCGAAAGGAACACACCATGAACACATCAGTAGGTATCATTATCATCATCGCCTGCCTTATTCTGTCGGCGTTTTTCTCCTCTACGGAGACCGCTTTTTCCTCCCTCAACCGCATCCGCGTCAAAAGCCTTGCCGAAAAAGGCGATAAACGGGCAGCGCTGGTGCTGCGGCTGTCCGATCAATATGACAAATTGCTGTCCACTATCCTGATCGGCAACAATATCGTCAACATTGCATCCGCATCGGTTGCAACGGTTTTGTTCATCCGCTGGGTGGGCGAGGAAACCGGTCCTTCTCTTTCTACCATTGTCACCACAGTGGTCGTGCTGATTTTTGGCGAGATCTCCCCCAAAACCTTGGCAAAGGAATCGCCGGAGTTGTTTGCCCGTTTTTCCGCGCCGATCATTCAGGTGCTCATTTACATCCTTACGCCGGTCAATTTCCTGTTTGTCCAGTGGAAAAAGCTGCTCTCCTGCATTTTCAAAACTTCGGAGGATACCTCCATCTCGGAGGAAGAGCTGCTGACCATGGTTGATGAAGCCGAAAGTGAAGGCGGTATCGATGAGCAGGAGGGCGATCTGATTCGCAGTGCAATCGAATTCAGCGACGTGGAAGTTGTAGAGATCTTCACCCCGCGTGTCAACATTGTCGGTATCTCTGAGGATACGGATAATCAAACGATTGCCAAGCTGTTTAAGGATACCGGCTTTTCCCGCTTGCCGGTCTATCGAAATTCCATTGACAATATCGTCGGCATCATTCATGAAAAGGACTTCTATAACGAGGTTGCGCCCTCCGGCCGTTCAATCGACGTGATCGTTACGCCCCCGATTTTTGTTGCAAAAACCATGAAAATCGGTGAGCTGCTCAAAATGCTGCAAAAAAACAAGTCGCATATGGCGGTTGTTGCAGATGAATACGGCGGCACGCTGGGCATTGTGACGCTGGAGGATGTACTGGAAGAACTGGTCGGCGAAATCTGGGACGAGCACGACCGTGTCGTAGAACAGTGCTGGAAAACCGACAACCATGAGTATCTGGCGCGTGGTGCTGCCGATTTTGAGAATGTGCTGACCAACTTCGGTTATGAGGATGACGAAATCGCGGACAGCTATACCACGGTCAACGGCTGGATGATCGACCAGCTGGAACATATCCCTAAGCAAGGCGAAACACTTACCTACAAAAATCTGGATTTTGTCGTGCAGGATGCCGATGACCGTCATGTCACACTCATCAAAATCATCGAGCATGAAACCTGTGAGGCGCCGACGGTCTGACGGATACGGTTTCCATCCTATACATTATAAATAGAAAGCCGCTTCTCTGCGCCAAATGGCAGAGAAGCGGCTTTTCCGTTTGCACCAAAGCTATTTCCCCAGACAGTTGCCACAGAGCGAATACCCCTGCTCCAGCAAATCCGCGTAGTCTCCGGTGTAATATTCTTTATTCTTTTCCCCAATGCTCGCCACACTGGAACAATCCGGCAAGTGGATCTTTTTCGAGCCGGTATTGAGCACATATTCCGTTGTGTCCGCTGTATGATCCGTCTGCGCAGTGTCCGCTTCGCGGCTTTCGCCGGTTGCATAGTCGATTTCCACACCGGGCTGCACGTTATAGCAATATACGTTGTAGCAAATGCCGTCCCCTTCATCCTCTACCGAAAGGGCTTCCATCTGCACACCGGAGGCGACCAGATTATCCCCCTCAAAAATGGGTGTAACACGGTACAATACATGGTTTCCGGTTTCTTTGATGTAATCCGCCACCAGATTTTCAAACGGCAGCATACCTTCCACATTCAAATACCGTGTACCGGTGATGAGGTTCTCTTCGTTGGCATTTTCCGCCGTCAGCTGATAGCCGATCAGATGACAGCGGTTATACAGATATTTTCCATCCACGAAATCATATTTGACCGTCTGCCAGCCGGACGACTTGACCTGTCCGATCGAACCGCGCTCCTCGGTCGGCATCAGGTCGGTGGAAATACAGGCATAGGCCGTGCCGCAGCGTCCCAGGAGGTCCAGCGGTGCATAGCTTTCAAAGGACTGTGCGGTCTTATCCTCTTCCGGAAAATCCGGCACATTACCGTCGATCTCCACATACGGCTCGCCGCTGTACGCCGGAATATCCTCCAGCGAAACGGACTGCTGCGGCGACAGCATCGCGCAGCCGGAAAGCAACATCTGGATACACAGCAGCACCGGCATGATTTTCTTTATCATTGTTTGCATTTTTCGTAAACTTCCTTTGTGATTTTTGCGTGTGAAAACCCGGGAAACTCCTCTGTTTCTTGCAGAGTCCAGCCATAGGCCAGCAGCGAACGGTCAAAATACCGGTCCGCCGGGTAAACACGGTTCCAGCAAAACAGGATGATCGCTTCTATCCGATCTTCAAACGGCGCAATCTGCTGATCTTCGACAAAGCAATAATCACCCTCTCCTGCGAGAGCCAAAAACCGTTCGTCAACCCGTAGGCGGGCGCGTTCCTGATCTGCAAACTGCCCGGCAGAATACGCATTCAGCCACAAACTCTGCGCGCCGCACAAGTTCAGCATATGCTGGCGCAGCACACGATCCTGACTTTGGCGCCGCTGGTGAAACAGCATTCCATCCTTGTCATCCAGACAGAGCATCACTCGCATTCCGTTCCCCCATTCTCTTCGCCCGACCAGTTGCTTTTCCCAAGGCCCTATTATCATACCACAGAATCACCAAGGTTGTCGATTGGGCTTTACCTATTTGCAAACAATGATCCACTTTGATATTGGAAAAGCAAAATGCCACGGTCTGATTCGGCCGTGGCATTTATCATATAAGAAATAAAATATTGGCATCATCGAACGTGCTGAACGGCATCCAGCAACGCAGCCCGTGCCTCACCTTCGCATCCCTGCCAATCCACTGCGCCAATCCGAATGTCCGGTTTGCTTCTGCCGTGAAAATCACTGCCGCCACCGAGCAGCAGGCCGTATTCCTTGGCTTTTTGCACGTAAAAAGACACTTGCTCCGCTGTATGGTAACTGCTGAACACCTCTACACCGTCCAGCGGCAGCCGAAGCGCACCGTCCAGTGCCGCTGCATCCGAAATAGGGATGCCCGGATGTGCCAGCACTGCAATCCCTCCGGCTGCATGAATCAGGTCAACCGCCTGTTCGGCCGTCATAAAATCTACCGGCACATAGGCTGGTTTGCCCGGCGCGAACACCGACCAATAAAAGTTTGCAATCGGTCGGTCCGACAATGTGTCTCCCGGCAAAAGGGGGCGGATCAGCGGATGTGTGCGATTTTCCGGCATTTGAAGTGCGGACCGCACGATGGTTTCCGCACACACCGCGCCATCTCCCGCCCATTCCAGCACTTGCTCCCGGTCAAACGCGATACCCAGCGCCGAAACGGTATCCATAAGCCGCAGGCCAGCCTCGGTTTGCCGCACACGCACTGCCTGCACTGTGTGCAGCAGCAATGCATTGGCAATATCAATGCCATAACCCAGCAAATGCAGCAACTTGCCTTCCTGCACACAGTCCAGCTCTATGCCGGGAATGGCTTGCACCCCCAGTTGAGCACAACGCCAAATAAATTCCGCCGTCCCTGCAATGTCGTTATGGTCGGTCAGTGCCGCCAGTGTCACCCCTTCCTGACAACACAGTTCCGCCAGCCCGCGCGGAGAGATCTCCCCATCCACACTGACGGCGGAATGCATATGCAAATCAGTCTGTGCCATGGTTTTGGCCCCCTGTCTCTGCTCGGTTTAAGCGGATATGCCGCATTTGGAAGCAGCATATTCCAATTCAGGCGGCAAAACCGCATCCTCTGGAATCAGCCAGCGGCGGCTCAACCGTACCACACCGCTGATGCGGGCTTTCTCACAGCCGCTTCTCACCTGCTGCGCGCTCACCCCCCATTTCACAGCTGCTTCCGGAATGGTAATATAGCTTTTCATGTAAAACGCTCCTCTCACGCCTGTTTTACAACTGTTTTGCAGCAAGGGACGGACCTGTTGACCAAAAGAAATCTGGGCTGAAAGTTGATATTTTCAGCCCAGATTTTTAGCATATATGATGTAAAAAGGATAGCCTT
>NZ_CAWVCU010000050.1:0-54005 GCF_963927765.1 uncultured Agathobaculum sp.
CAACTTCATGCCGGTCTTTGACTGGACGCGCACCCAGCTGGACAAGAAGGCGCCGGACGGCTCGACCAGCCTTGTCATGTACTGGGAGCAGCTGAAGGGTCTTGACCCCTTGAAGGATGACATCAACCTGCCCGGCTGGGACGCCAGCTACACGCAGGATCAGGTGCGCGACCTGATCCGCGCTTATGGCGAGCTGGGCGAGGAAGGCCTGTGGAAGAATATCGAGGTGTTCCTCAAAAAGGTCATCCCGGTTGCCGAGGAATGCGGTATCGTCATGGCGCTGCATCCGGATGATCCCCCGTATCCGATCTTCGGCCTGCCGCGCGTTATCACCTGTGAAAAGAACCTCGACCGGTATCTGTCCATCGTCGATTCGCCGTCCAATGCGTTGTGCCTGTGCACCGGCTCGCTGGGCTGCGCGAAGTTCAACGACATCCCGAAGATGGTGCGCAAGTATTCTTCCATGAACCGCATCGGTTTCATGCACATGCGTAATGTCAAGATCATGGAGGACGGCTCGTTCGAGGAGCGCGCGCACCTGTCCACTTGCGGCAGCCTCGATATGTATGAGATCGTCAAGGCACTGGTTGAGACCGGGTTTGACGGCTATGTGCGTCCCGACCACGGCCGCATGATCTGGGGCGAGACCGGCAAGCCGGGTTACGGCTTGTATGACCGCGCGCTGGGCGCTTCTTACCTCAACGGCCTGTTTGAGGCCTGTGAAAAGGCGCTGGCGAAGTAAGAGAAACGTATCACACAGTTGGAACAGAAAGGAATGATCCCTGTGAAACTTTGTCTGGAAGCGTTGCAGAATAAGGCGGCGTGGGAAGCCGTTGGCGTCAAGTTGCCGCAGTTTGACGTGCAGAACATGCGTGCGCAGACCGCCGAGACGCCGGTTTGGGTGCATTTTGGCGCGGGCAACATTTTCCGCGGCTTTGTGGCGATGCTGCAGCAGCGGCTGCTGAACGAGGGCGAGGCAACCTGCGGCATCATCGCGGGTGACACCTTTGACTATGACATCATCAAGAAGATTTACAAGCCGCATGATGAGCTGACCATGATGGTCGGCCTCAAGCCGGACGGCACGACTGAACGTGAAATCGTCGCGTCCATCGCGGACAGCGTATGCGCGGACAGCACGGACGCCGCCGAGATGGAAAAGCTGCGCAAGATTTTCGTAAATCCGTCTTTGCAGCTGGTCAGTTTCACGATCACCGAAAAGGGCTACGCGCTGCGCAACATTCAGGGCGAGCTGATGCCGGTTGTCGTCGAGGACATGAAGGCAGGCCCGTCCGGTGCGCGTCATGCGATGAGTATGGTTGCCGCCCTGATGTACGAGCGCTATAAGGCGGGTGCGTACCCGATCGCGCTGGCCAGCATGGACAACTGCTCGCACAACGGCGAAAAGCTGCGCGGCAGTGTGCTTGAGATTGTTGAGGCGTGGAAGCAAAACGGCCTTGTGGACGACGGCTTTGTCGCCTACATGCAGGACGAAAAGCGCGTGGCGTTCCCGTGGAGCATGATCGACAAGATCACCCCGCGCCCGGCGAAGGAAGTGGAGAATGCGCTGCTGGCAGACGGCATCGAGGATATGGAGCCGATCGTCACCAGCCGCAACACCTTCATCGCGCCGTTTGTCAACGCGGAAATCCCGCAATATTTGGTGGTCGAGGACAACTTCCCGAACGGCCGTCCGGCGCTCGAAAAGGCGGGTGTCTATATGACCGACCGTGAAACGGTCAACAAGACCGAGCGCATGAAGGTGACAACTTGCCTGAACCCGCTGCACACCGCACTGGCGGTTTACGGCTGCCTGCTGGGCTATACCAGCATCGCTGCCGAAATGCAGGACGCTGAACTCAAGCGCCTGATCGAGCATATTGGCTACGACGAGGGCATGCCGGTCGTGACCGACCCGGGCATCATCAAGCCCGCGGACTTCATCGCGGAGGTTGTCGGTCAGCGCTTCCCGAACCCGTTCATTCCGGATACGCCGCAGCGCATCGCAACCGATACCTCTCAGAAAATCCCGATCCGCTTCGGTGAAACCATCAAGAGCTATATCGCATCCAGTGAGCTGGACGTCAAGAGCCTGACGTTCATTCCTCTCGCGATTGCGGGCTGGCTGCGTTATCTGCTTGGCGTGGACGACAAGGGTGAGAAGATGGAAGTCTCCTCCGACCCGATGCTTGAAACCTTGCAGCAGCAGCTGGCGGGTATCGAGCTGGGCAAGCCCGAGAGCGTAGGCGACAAACTGCGCCCCATCCTGTCCAATGAAGCGGTCTTTGCTGCCGATCTGGTGGCAAACGGCCTTGCCGACAAGATCGAAACCATGTTCGGCAAGCTGATTGCCGGCCCAGGTGCGGTACGCGCCACCTTGCAGGAGTACCTGCGCGACTGATTGTTAAGCTTTTTTGATTGCCTAAATCTCCCAAAATGCGCCGCAAACGATGGTTTGCGGCGCATTTTTGCAGTATTTGGAAGTTGTCGAGTTAGGTATAGACAACTTTTGCTGTTTTGTTAAATTCTTGTAAAGTACAAAAAAGAAACACAAAGCGCTGTTTGGAATGCACAACATCCGACCATCGTCGCATGCAAAGTAGCTGTGCAATAGGCAGGGTTTTGAGAAATGCACAGCAAAAAGATGCACAAGAATCAAGTTGCATATTCCTCTCTTTTCAGCTATTATAAATAAATCATAAGAGCCGGAGGACATCCCTTCGGAGAAAACGAAGGAAAAGGAGAGAGAATTATGAAGCGACGACTCAGTTTATCCAAGCGGCTGCTCAGTTTGCTATTGGCCATTTTGATGGTTATGACGCTGCTGCCGGCTGCGCTCGCAGCGGAGGAAGCGAAATTCGTCATCGGGCCGTATCTGCTCGCGCCAAAAACGAACAGTATGGTTGCCGTGTGGGAGACGGATACCGGCGATGCGTCCACAATTCGGTGGGGCACGGACGCAAATGCGCTGGGCGAGGCCATCACCGTCGAGCGCGATCCCTCTGCGCCCGCCTACGGCGGCGCGCAGACCAACATTTTCCGGTACAAATTTACCGATTTGGAGCCGGGCGCGCGGTATTATTATGAGGTGACGCTCGCAGGCGGCGCAAGCTGCAAGGGCACCTTCCGCACGCTGGAGGAAAATCCGGAAGAGGTGCGCTACATCTCGATCACGGATACGCACAAGTTTGATACCAAGGGCACGTTTGATCAGGCGGTTGCCGATTACGATCCCGCCTTTATCATCCATGGCGGCGATATGGTGGAAGGCACCGGCACGCAGAAGGAGCAGTATGCGTTCTGGTTCAACAGCGGCGAGTTTATCCACAATTATCCGGTGGTTTACGCTTGCGGCAACCATGATTTCAGCGATTATTTTGATATGTATGTCATCGACACCCAGACCGAGGAATACGGCTCGGTGGTCGAGGGCAACATCGCCTTTGATTACGGCGATATACACTTTAACCTCATGGACAGCAATCCGTGGGCGCTGTTCCAGATGAACGCCGAGACTTCGGGCGGACAGATGGACGCGGCAACTGCGGACAAGATCGAAAAGTCCGTGCAGTGGCTCAAGGACGATCTGGCCAAGAATCAGGACAAGAAGTTCCGTATTCTGGTCATGCATCACCCCATCTCCGACCCGTACACCAAGCAGCACATCGCGTCGGTGGCTGAGGAAGGCCATGTCGATATGATGCTGGCAGGCCATACGCACAGCTATGCCCGCGCGGTATCCGATGATCCGACCGTGGGCGCAGGCACGATCTACCTGACGCATCAGGATTCGCGTGCGGTCAGCGCCAAGGGCAGCTATATGACCCATACCGTCAAGGGCGACGTGCTAACCACGTCCAACATGGCGGAGGGCAAGGTTGTCGGCACGACCGTAACCGCAGTTGCCAAGCAGCAGCTGTCGTACTCGGATGTGTCCATCCAGTCCGGTCCGGTGCCTTGCAACAGCGAGATCGAGATTTCCGCAACCGTCAAGAACGATGGCAAGGGCCTCGCGGCAGCGGTCATTCCGGTGGACGATAACGGCACCATGAAGTACATTTACGGCGAACTGGTCAGCGACAGCGGCGTGTCCACCTCGGGCGAGCCGGTGCGCGTCGAGTCCAATGGCGTTAAGACGATTGATCCCGGCGAGTCGGTTGAGTTGCGCGGCACGGTGCAGCTGACCACGATCGGCACGCATACCCTCAAGGTCGGCGGCAAGACCCAGACCGTACAGGTCGATTTCCGCCCCGCGACCTTCTCGTATACCAACGTCCGCACCAAGCTGGGCGATGGGGAGATCAGCGATATCAACAGCGATGTGCTGCACATTAAGGCGGATGTGACCAACATCGGCAATGAAGCCGATACCGCGACCGCAACGCTTTATATCGACGATAAGGCGATCGAAAGCAAGCAGTACAGCATCGAGGCAGGCGGCGTCAAGACCTGCGAATTCACCTATCAGTTTGAAAAGTCCGGCGATTTCAAGGTACGCATCGGAGATTCCGCGGTGCAGACCGTGTCCATCGAAGGCTCGATTCAGGGCATGCCGATGGTCAAGGATAAGTCCGGCATGGGCAACAACGGCTATCTGCACGGCGCGCCCACGCTCGGCACGGATGAGAACGGCAAGGGCACGATCATCCTCGACGGCGATAAGGACTATGTCGAAATTCCGGATAACGGCAACTTCACGATCGATGACGGCATCACCGGCATGGTTTGGGCAAAGCTGCCGGACTGCTCGGGCACCGGCATCGACACGCTGACCCCGACCGGCCGCGACCACAATCCGCTGATGACCAAGGGCGTGTCGATCGGCTGGGGCACCAACTATCTGTACCGCATGGCCGTGCGCGCAACCGGCAAGGTGACGGTCGGCATCGGCTTTGACAACGACAACGGCGAGTTCTTCTGGAACGACGATGACGCGGACGACAACGCAGGCATCAAGAAGGGCGAGTGGGTGCAGTATGTCGGCGGCTTTGACCGCACGACCGGCGGCGACTCGTACCAGAATAAGTATCATTCCGGCCATATCGACGCTCCCGCGTTCGATTCCGAGATCAAGAACTGGCCGGGCGCTTCCACCTATATCGGCTTTTCGTATACCGGTGCGCTGCTGACTAACCGCGGCCGCGGCATTGACCGCACCATGCTCGCGGGCGAGATCTCGCAGGCGCGCCTGTATCAGAGCAAGCTGACCGAAAGCGAAGTCGCTTCCGTACACGACAATCCGTCGGCAGCCGGCCCGAAGAGCAGCGATATGGTGCTCTGGCTGGACTTCGATCCGTCCAACATCGTGCAGACCGGTACGCACACCACCGAATGGGTGCAGGTATCCGGTGCACCCGAATCGCTGGCCTATGACGCAGTGATCGAAGGTGATTCCAAGATCGACGCAACCGTTGAGTTCTCGCAGGATGGCAAGACGGTTTCCGCTTCCAAGCAGTTTGCGCTGGCAAACGGCACGGGCACGATCGACCTGACCGGTGCAGGCGAGGGCGCTTACATGCGCATCGTCACTAAGTTCACCTCGGATCTGGGCACGGATGCAAGCTATCTGCCGGTTCTGAACACCTATACGCTCAAGGCAGGCAACGAGACTTCGTGGAACACCTGGGCGGACTGGAAGAAGGGCACCTTTGCTGACGGCGCAGGCCATCAGTCCGCGGATGTTTACCGCGCACTGTCCGCTGATTTCGACGACTACTCCGGCACAGTAGACGAAGGCACGCCGGTCGAGCCGACTGAACCGACCACACCGGGCGGCGAACTCGGCTGGGATGTTCCGTCCGGTTACTGGGCGGCAGAGACCATCCAGAAGCTGATTGACCTTGGTATCGTCAAGGGCGATGGCGACGGCAGCGTGCGGCCGGAAGACCGCATTACGCGCGAAGAGGTTGCCTCCCTGCTGGTAAATGCGCTGGATATTGAACCGGTCGCAGATGCGACGGTTGATCCCGCGGACAATTCCTCCAAGTGAGCAGCGGGCGTGCTGCAGGCGGCGAAGGACGCCGGTATCATGCAGGGCGATGAAAACGGTCATATGAACGGTCTGGATAACGCAACGCGCGCAGAAGTGGCTGTTATGATTGCCCGCGCGGCAAAGATTTCGTCGGATGACCTGACCGTTCTGGACAAGTTCTCCGACGCGAGCGAGATCCCGGGCTGGGCACAGCCTTCGATCGCGGGTCTGGTGTCTCAGGGCAAGATGAACGGCTATGAGGACAGCACGCTTCGCATGAACAACCTGATTATCCGTGCAGAGGCATTCCAGCTTCTGTCGGGCATTCTGGCAGCATAACAGGCGCGGCTCTGAACGTGGAGAGATAACCACTTTCTGCTCATAAAAACAGAAGAAAAATGCGTTTCCGAATTCGGAAACGCATTTTTTATGAGATTTTTTGATTATGCCAGATAAGGTGCCGCGATGCGGTCAATGCCCTCAGGATCGCTCTCGCGCCATGCGGCAAAGTCCATGCCGGAAGTGGCAACGGTCTTGCCCAGCTCAACCAAAAATGCGGGGATTTTGCTTTCGAGGATGGCGCCCAGTTCGCGGCCCATTGCTTCCTTGCCCTGCTGGTCGCAGCCGCCGACGAACAGTGTAAACGCGGACTGCGGCTTGCCGTCCACCAGCTTGGATGCGCCGCGGAAGCCGATCGAGCCGGTCTGGTGCGTACCGCACGAGGAAGCGCAGCCGGAAACGTGCATCTGGGGCAGCGCGCCGTCCGGCAGATTTGCTTCGCGCACAGCCGCAACACAAGCCGCAAGTAAGCCCTGCGAGTCGCGCATGCCGACCTGACAGGTTGCACCGCCGATGCAGCTGACCGAGGTTTCAAACAGCGAGCGAGCACTGTCTGCCGTTGCAGCAAGCACCTTTTCCGCTTCGGCACCGGTCAGGTTGACGATATAGGCGGCTTCATCGGGCGCAAGTCGCAGCTCCGCGTCCTGCATTTCCTGCAGAAGATCGCTCAGCGCGCACAGCGTTTCCGGGGCGGGCTGACCGCCGATCGGATGCCAGACAACGGTATACAGGCCGGGCTGCTTCTGTTCGAGCACGCGCGGGCCGCTGGCCGTTGTGCCGTCGCCGGTCTTGGTGATCGTCTGCGGTTCGACCGAAAGGGTGAGGTCTTCGCCGGAGGCATAGACCTCATCCAGCTTTTCGTGGAACGCCTTGGCATAGTTTTCCGGTCCGCCCAGT
The DNA here is from genome assembly GCF_963927765.1 of uncultured Agathobaculum sp. Taxonomy (NCBI): domain Bacteria; kingdom Bacillati; phylum Bacillota; class Clostridia; order Eubacteriales; family Butyricicoccaceae; genus Agathobaculum; species uncultured Agathobaculum sp. The sequence goes on from NZ_CAWVCU010000050.1 coordinate 7,208, forward strand.
GTCTCCACCATATAGCGGGTGCGTGCCTTGCCGCGGTTTTCATAGTTTCCGTAAGCGCGGAAGGTCAGCCACATGGCCTTGATATAATACAGGATCTGCGTAGGCTCGATTGCTTCACCGACCTTGACGCCAAAGCGCGGGTTGTTGCCCAGACCGCCCGCACTGTATACATCGAACTTGCCGTCCGGGCGGGCGACAAAGCCGAGGTCGCGGTAGGTCGCGTGCGTCAGGTTAGCCGGGGAGTTGGAAAAGCCGACTTTGAGCTTGCGCGGCATTTTTTCGGCCTTGATGAAGCCCAGCAGATAATTGCTTGCGGCTTCCGCCCACGGCAGGGTATCGAAATACTCGTCCTTCTGCACGCCGGAAAGCGGCGAGCACATGACGTTGCGTGGGAAGTCGCCGCCGCCGCCTATGGTCACAATGCCCGCGTCGAGCGCCTGCTCCATGATGGCGCATACCGCGTCTTGATCGAGGTCGTGCAGCTGGATGGTCTGGCAGGTGGTGAAGTGCGCGCGCGGCACGGTATGGGTGCGCAGCATCTGCGCAACGAACGCCAGCTTGTCGCGGGTCACGCGGCCCGCGGGCATGCGCAGACGCAGCATGCTGGCCTTGCCGCCCTTCTGAGCATAGCTTCCGTAGTAGCCGGAAAAGCCCTTGTATTCGGCGAGCTTGATCTCGCCTGCATAAAACGCCGCGGTCTTTTTGCGGAAAGCGGGCAAGTCCGCCTTCCAGGTTTGGGGATTGATGGTGTTCATGAATATCCTCCTTGTGATTCTCCAAGCAAAGGCTGACCCGTGCGACGACACGCGGCGGGGAAGCCGATCATCTGAATTTTATTATACGATATTTTACCTCTAAAGACAATTTATACGCAGTCATTTCCTCAGATTTTTCAAAAAGCATAGAAAATCCCCGGAACGTAGCAGAATACCAGCATTCCGGGGATATAAAGAGAGGGAGACTAATTTTCAATCAGCAGGGCGGAAAGATCATTCACGTTGGTGCCGGTCGCGCCCGTGACAATCAAGCCGCCGCAAGCGCGCAGCACATGGTAGGCATCGTTGTCGGCTAACACTTGCGGGATCGAAATACCTTGCGCGCGCAAGGTATCGTAGGTAGAACCATCGACATATCCGCCCGCCGTGTCGGTTGGGCCGTCTGTACCGTCCGAGCCGACCGAGAACACGGCTGCGCCTGCAAGGCCGCGCAGCCCTTCGGCAGCGGCAAGCGCCAGCTCCTGATTGCGGCCGCCTTTCCCCTGACCGGTTAGGCGCACGACCGTCTCGCCGCCTGTAAGAAACGCGCGTTTTTCGCCGCGTCCGGCGTAATGCTGCGCGATATTGGCGAGGAAGATGCCCGCATCGCGTGCGGTACAGCAGAGCGATTCAGTGAGGATTTCCACGCGGTAGCCAAGCGCGGCGCAGGCATCGGCTGCATGGTGGCACAGCATGGAGACGCCGCCGATCACCCGGTTATGCACATGGGGCAGCGCCTGCGGCAGCGGCTGCGCAAGACAGGCGTGCGCCTGCGTGGACAGCGGCAGTCCATAGCGTTCCGCGATGGGCAGAGCAGAGTCACCGGCGGTGGCGTCCACTGCACTCAGGCCGGAGGCAATGGTATCCGGTTTGTCGCCCAGCACATCGCTGAGTAGCAGCGCTTCCACATGAGCGGGCGCGCAGTGCGCAGCCAACTGTCCGCCCTTGACTGCGCTCAGCCGCTTGCGCACGGTATTGATTTCCGTGATGTCTGCGCCAGAGGCAAGCAGCCTTTGCGTGATGTGCTGTAATTCGTCCAGCTCGATCCGCGGAAGCTCGAACAGCGCCGAGCCGCCGCCCGAGATCAAAAGCAGAACGGTGTCCTGCGCGGTGAGGTTTTGGGTCAGCAAAAGCGCACGCTGCGCCGCGCGCACCGAATTTTCGTCCGGTACGGGGTGGTCCGCTTCGATGATCTCGATGCCGTCGAGTGGGCCTTCGCTGTGGCCGTATTTGGTGACGACAAGACCTGCGGAAATTTGCTTGCCGAGCGCTTGCTGCGCGGCTTGCGCCATGCGCCACGCGGCTTTGCCGACAGCCAGCACAATGGTTCGCCTGGCAGGGGGTTGCCAGCCCGTCAGCGCATCTTGTACGGCGCGGTCGGGCAGCGAGGCGCGGATGGCTGACTGGTAGATAGTTTCCGCATCGGTGCGCAGGCTCATGGCGGTTCCTCCTTTGACTCAGTTGACAACGTGGATCGGCGTGCCCGCCAGCCACTGGGATAGGTTGTCCGCGGCCATGTCCATGATGCGCGCGCGGCTTTCTTTGGATGCCCAGCTGATATGCGGGATGATAAAGCAGTTTTTGGCATGCAGCAGGGGATTATCGCCTGTAATGGGCTCGGTGGAGACAACATCCAGCCCGGCGGCGTAAACCTTGCTGCTTTCGAGTGCGTCCGCCAAGTCCTGTTCGTTGATGAGCGGCCCGCGAGAGTTGTTGAGCAGGATCACGCCGTCTTTCATTTTAGCGATGCTCTCCTTGCAGATCAGGCCGCGCGTTTCGGGAAACAGCGGGCAATGCAGCGCGATTACATCACTTTGCGCATATAACTCGTCAAGCGAAACATATTCGCCAATGGCGCGGCCCTCATCGCAGGGGAAGCTGTCATGCGCGAGGATGCGCATGCCCATGGCTTTGGCGATGCGCGCGGTCTGGCGGCCGATACGGCCAAAGCCGATCACGCCCAGCGTTTTGCCGTCCAGCTCGATGAGCGGATAGTCCCAGAAGCACCAGTCCGGGCAGGATTGCCACCGGCCTTCCCGCACGGCCTGTGCGTGGTGTGCGATATGGTGGCAAATTTCCAGCAGCATGGCGATCGCGTATTGCCCGACCGCAGCGGTTCCATAGGCGGGCACGTTGGTCATCGGAATGCCGCGGGCGCGGGCAGCCTGTACATCGACCACGTCATAGCCGGTTGCCAGCACGCCGATGTACCGGATCGAAGGGCAGGCCGCGAGCGTTTCACTGCGCAGCGGTGTTTTGTTTACGATCACAATTTCCGCGTTTCCGATGCGGGGGATGATCTGGTCGGTTGGCGTGCGGTCGTAGACCGTCACCTCGCCCAGAGCTTCAAACGGCGCCCAGGACAGATCGCCCGGGTTTTCGGTATATCCGTCCAATATGACAATTTTGCGCATGAGAGATCCTTCTTTCCTTTGTCAGTCCTCCGGCATGTCCCAGTGGAAGCAGGCATAATACGGCGCGGCTTTGCGGCGCAGGTAGTCGGCATCGTCCTTCTTCGACCAGTCATACAGGCCGAGGCCGACGCTGCGGCCGGTTTTGCCGGATGCCAGTCCGTCCAGCACAATCTGCTGGATAGCCCGGGTGCTGCACAGATCGGGGTAAACGGTTTTGGCAATGTCGCACTCGAGGTTGAAACCCACGTCATCAAAGTATTCCAGTAGACCGATGGATGCATAACGCATGCCGACGGCATACTTGATCGCTTTGTCAATATCCGCGACCGATACCACGCCCTGCTCGACCAGATAAAGCGATTCGCGGAACAGCGCCTGCGCCAGAGGGTTGATGATGAAGCCGGGCACGCTTTTGTGCAGCGTGACAACTTCGCGGTCGAGTTCCTCGAGGAACACACGCAGGCGGTCGATGGTTGCGGGTGAGGTGTTCGGGCCGCCGACCAGCTCGACCAGCGGCAGCATATGGGCGGGTTGGAACGGGTGCGTGACGGCGAAGCGCTCGGGATGCGCCATGTCGGCGGTCAGCAGTTCGACCGGGATGGCCGAGGTAGTGGACGCCATGAGTGCATCGGGTGCGATCACGGCTTCCACCTGCTGGTAAATGCCTTTTTTCACGTTGACATCTTCAAACGCAGCTTCCAGAACGAAGATGCAGTCTTTGAGCGCTTGGGTGTCGGTGGTCAGGGTGAAGCGGCGCAGAATGGCCGCACGGTTTTTCTCGGTTGCCAGCCCTTGCTGCACCAGCTCGTCCAGATTGCCCTCCAGAATGCCGCGGCAGCGCCGGAGATCATCCTCATCCAGACCAACGATGGTCACCTCGCAGCCGTGTCCTGCCATCAGCGTTGCCATGCCTGCGCCGACGCGGCCCGCGCCGACAACACCGGTTTTGTAATTAAGCATTTGTGTTTCTCCTTTCAAGCTTTGTATGCCATTTTGCTACACCCTTGTACAAAAGCAAGATGCTTGCCAATGGGGATGAGACAGAAAAGAAGAGGACACGATGAACAAAAATTCGCTCAATTTTTATGGGAAAATACCAGTATTTTTTTTCAGGTGATGGGTGCAGGGTTAAAAACATAGGTGTCATTATAAATACGGTGACGGTCTGCGCAGGTTTGCGTCCGGCCGGATGCAACATCAATCATTTGCCGGAACAGCCGCAGCCCGACTGCGGCAACGCTTTCTTCGCCGGAGGCGATGGTGCCGGCATTGATGTCGATCAGATCGGGCCACTGGTGGTATAACTCATTGCGCGTGCCGACTTTGATGACAGGAATGGCACGGAGGTTATAGGGGGTGCCGCGTCCGGTGATGAATACCTGCAACCCAATGCCGGAGGCCATTTGCGAGGTGCCGCAGATCATATCGTTGGCGGGGGGTGCTGCATCAATCATACCATGTTTGGTGGGGCGTGCACCGGTGGCGAGCACCTCCAAGATGGGGGCATGGCCGGATTTGGCAATGGACCCCATGGCTTTCTCTACAATGTTGGTCAAACCGCCCTGTTTGTTGCCCGGCGTGGGATTGGCGCTGCGATCAACGCCGCCCGCCGACAGATAGCGGTCATACCAGCCCAGTTCTTCGCACAAGCGGCGGCAGGTTTGCTCGTCCGGTGTGCGCGCAGCCAGAAAAGCAGCCCCGTCTCTCACTTCGGAATTTTCAGAAAACATCACGGTAGCACCAGCCCGCACCAGCATGTCGGCGGCGTAGCCGGCAGCGGGGTTGCCGGTCAGGCCGGAGAACGCATCGCTGCCGCCGCACTGCAAACCGACAACAAGGGAGGAAAGCGGAAGCGGCTGACGGCGGCGCTGTTCGAGCTGTGCGAGCTTGCGCTCGGCGCGTTCTGCAATGGCTTGGATCATGCCGTCAAAGCCGACACAGTCCTGCAACACCACGCGGTTGTCATCGTTGATCTCGCCGGCATCCAGCACGCGCTCGGGGGTGAGCTTTTCGCATCCAAGCGACACGACCAATGTCTGTCCGCCGAAATTGGGATGGTGGATCAGGTTGCGGATGGTACGGATCGGGACGACGGCTTCCGGGGCGTCGATCGCAACACCGCAGCCGTAAGGCGGCACCAGCACCACCACATCTTCGACATGGGGATAACGCGGCAGCAGGTTTTGCCGGATATATTCTGCGGCGCGCTCGGTCACGCCGGCGGCACATTGCACGGTGGTGACGATCCCCAGCAGGTTGCGGGTGCCGGCAATGCCGTTGCCGCAGTCGTAACCGTCAAATGTATCAACGGGAGGGGGCGGCAGCTCCGAAAGGGAGAGAAGGTTGGTGCCCCAGCGCAGCGTGTCCAGCGATGGGGGTTCGGCTTGTTCCAATTCGTCCGGACCGATATAGCCGCCGGCAGGCACATTGCAGCGCAGATGGCCAATGCACACGCCATAGCGGATGACCGCGTCGCCTTGCTGTAGATCGGTCAGCGCCGCTTTTTGGCCTTGGGGAATCGGCTGCTGTACGGTGATGCTGCCGCAGAGCGGCTCGCCCGGCTCAAGCGGGCGCACAGCGATGGCAACGTTATCGACAGGGTTGACTTGAATGCAAGTATGTTGCATGTTTTTCACTCCTTAGCACAGACGCGCCGGGTTTGACCGGCGCGTCTTTTCTGCTATACTATAAATGTGAGCTATTTGGCGTTTTGGGTGGCAAATTTACCCAAATATGCGTGGATAACGCGCTCATCGTTCCGCAATTCAGATGCCTTTCCGCCTAAAACGACGCGTCCGCCGTCGATGATATAAGCGCGATGTGAAATTTCGAGCGCCAGACGGGCGTTTTGTTCTACCAGCAGGATGGGGATGCCCTGTGTGCGGTTGATGGAAACGATTTTTTCAAACAGCTCGGCAATGACCAACGGGGCAAGACCCATGGAAGGCTCGTCCAGCATGAGCATTTTGGGACGCGCCATCAGCGCGCGGCCGATGGCCAGCATTTGCTGCTCGCCGCCGGACAAGCTCCAGCCAAGCTGCTTTTCCCGTTCTTTCAGACGTGGAAACAGAGTGAAAACCTCTTCCAGCTCATTGGCGTAGGATTTGCTGCCGAAAAAACCGTGCCAGTTGATGGTGCCGGTTTCCAGGTTGTCCCGCACGGTCAGACCGGGGAAGATGTGGCGACCTTCGGGCACATGGATGATACCCATGTGTGCGATTTGTCTGGGGCGCTTGCTGATAATGGAGCCTGCGTCGGCAAAGTTGATCTCTCCGGTGCGGTGGATCATGCCGGAGATGGATTTGAGAAGGGTGGTTTTGCCTGCACCGTTAGCGCCGATCAGACAGGTGATTTCACCGGCAGCCGCTTGGATATCAATCCCTTTCAAGGCTTCGATTGGCCCGTAATACGCATGAAGACCTTTGATGTCAAGCATTGTTATCCCTCCCTAAGTATGCCTCGATAACCGCGTCGTTGGAGGAAATTTCGACTGGCGTGCCTTGTGCGATTACCTTGCCGAAGCATAGTACGACGATTTCCTCGCAGATGTTCATAATCATATCCATCGAGTGCTCGATCAGGAGCACACCGATGTTGCGTTCCTGCGCCGCGAAGCGGAGCAGCTCCATGATGTCGTCAATTTCCTTGTTGTTGAGTCCCGCTGCGGGTTCGTCCACCAGCATCACACGGGGATGCGCCAGCATGGCGCGTACGATTTCAAGCTGCTTGCGCTGTCCATAGGTGAGTGCGCTGATGTCGTCATCCCAGTCAAAAGAGAAGTCGAGGAATTGCATCAGCTCGTTCAGCTCTGCGTCAAAGGAAGCATTGCCGCGGCCGAAAAAGCTGCGCAGATACCCTTGCTGACGATGCAGATCCGTGCCCAGCAGCAGGTTATCCCGGATGTTGGAGCGTTGCAGAAAACGGGGGGTTTGGAAGGTACGGCCAATGCCCATCCGTGCGCGCTGGTGGGAAGGCTTTTGCGTAATATCCTTTTCATCCAAGAAGATGGCGCCCTCATCGGCGGTGTAGATGCCGCTGATCAAATTCATCAGCGTGGATTTGCCGGCGCCATTCGGGCCGATCAGGCCATGCACCGTACCGGGCATGACGGAAAAGGTCACATCCTCCGCAGCGACGACACCGCCAAACCGCTTGCAGACGTGGTCCAGACGAAGAATAGGGTTCATTTTAGCTCCTCCTTGTGTGCAGAAGACGTTTTTTTGCCCAGCGCACGCTTGATGCTTTTGCAAATGCTGGAAGACAGACCGGCAAGGCCCATCGGCATGAAGATCATCAGCAGGATCACGCCGATGCCGTAAATGAGCTGCAAGTACTGCTGCATCCCGCGCAGCCATTCCGGCAGCAGGGTGACCAGCACGGAACCAACGAAAACACCGGCGGTGTTGTTGATGCCGCCAAGCATACCCATGATGATATAGGTAGTGGAGCGTTCAAACGTGAACATGTCGGAAGAAACAAACTGGCTGTGCATGGCGTAAAGCGCGCCTGCTACTGCGGCAAAAATACCTGCAATGGTAAAGGCGATCACCTTGGTCATGAACACATTGATGCCGAGAGTCTGTGCAGCCACTTCGTTATCACGAACCGCAGCCAGCGAGCGGCCGAGTTGCGTGCGCCGGATGCGTTCAACCAGCAGCGCAACCAGCAGCACAATGATGGCGAGCAAGTAAAACCATTCATTGTAGTCCTTGGGGGTCCAGCCGAAAATTTGAATGGAAGATACGCCGGAGATGCCGTCCGGTCCACCGAACAGAGGACGATAGTTCAGGAAGAAACACCAGGAAACCTGCACCAAACCGACGGTTGCAAAGGTGAAATACGTGCCCTTCAGACGAAACAGCACCATGCCGATTGCGAAAGCAACGATGCCCGCAAAGACCGGGGTGAGCAGCAGGACGGCGAACGAGTCCATCCAGAAGCCCCAGCGTCCGGAGCAAAGGTTTGCTGCAAAATATGCACCGACGCCCATGAAAGCGGTTGCGGCAAAGGAAAGCTGTCCGCCCAAGCCGAGCATGACGGAAACGCCGTATGTAGAGATCGAATAGATCAGCGCAAGGTTTACGATCATCATCGAATAGCCGGTCGTAGCGCGGGGGATGATGACGATGAACAGGATCACACCAAGCAACAATAGAAGCAGGGATGGTTTCATGGCAAATCTCTTTTTAGTTTTCTCTTTCATAAAGTTTCACCTCATGCCTTATCCGAAATTCTTTCGCCAAACAGTCCCTGCGGACGGATCAGGAGCGCGGCAATCAGCACCAAAAAGACGACCGCATCCTTGTATTGTGAAAACTGGATGGAACTATAAGATTCCACAAGACCGATAAACAGGGAACCGATGATCGCGCCCTTGATGTTGCCGAAGCCGCCCAGTACAACACCGGCGAAGGAGCGGAGCTGAAGCGAGCCAAGTGTGTTGCTGACCATAAAAATGGGAGAGATCATATAGCCGCCGACACCGGACAGGATTACAACAATAATATAGGTGGCGGCAGTGGTCAGGATAGTCGGAATGCCCAGCAGTTCTGCGGCATAGCTGTCCTGCGCAGCTGCCTGCATCATGCGGCCGGCATACAGACGCTCAAACAGGATGAACACCAGAACGATTAGAATGGCTCCGACAATAATGGTAAGCACATATTGCCATTGCAGCGAAACCGATCCGATGCGCAGGACGGAAGCCTTGCCGGTTTCTGCGTTTTTCATCAGCGGCGGCATGCTGCGGGGGAGGCTGCCCCAAATCAGTGTTGCCAGTTCTTTGAGCGCCATGGATGCACCCATGGTTGAAATGATGGTCGCGGCCGGATAGGACGCGTTGCGGAGCGGCCAATACGTGGTAAACATAAATACCAGCGCGAGCACAGCAAAACAAATGAGTGAGAACGGCACCATAATATAAAGAGGAAGCTCCAAATCAATGGTGAGCCAGCAGGTGATGAAGGCGCCCATCATCAAAAGATCGCCTTGCGCAAAATTCATTACACCGACTGCACGAATCAGCAGAATGATGCCCATGGCCATGAGCGCATAAATCATGCCCATGGCGAAACCGTTTACGGTTAAGGATATTAGCGTATTTACATTCATTGTTTCACCCTTTACCTTTCTTCATATTTTTTGTTGACTTCCAATTTGTATGGAAAGCAAATAGTATGCCATGATAGGATGTCGCTGTTTTTTCGGACAGGCTTTCCAGCTGGACTGATGTTTTTTGTTGATTTTGTGCGGCACAGAGATGGACGGAAGGGGACTTTTTAGGAAAACGTTCTAAAAGTGCTTCAGTGTAATGAAACATCGAAATGAAACACGAAACATGTTTTGCGGACGGTTGCAGGGCCTGCTGAAAAAATACGAGAGGCATGGACGATTTGACGCATTTTCCTTGGCCGGCTATGTCAAAAACAACGAATTTCAAAATAAGCTGCAAGATGGCATTGGTTTTGCTCTATACAGGGGCAAGCAGCCTGGATCAAGGCGTGGTAACGGCTGCCATGACCCCGTATTTTTATTTTAAGGAGGCATTATATAATGAACAAGAAGAAAATGTTGGCAATTCTGTGTATGGGCTCCCTCCTGTTGGGAACAACTGCTTGTGTGAGCACGGAAGTGCCGGAGGATGGCACGCAGGATACGACGCAGACCACGCAGGAGCAAACCACGACATCAGCAGAGGGTACGGTTTCGTTCGGCATCACCGCACCGCTGTCCGGTACCAATAAGATGAATGGCGACTATATTATGAATGCTGCAAATCTGGCAGCGGAAAAGATCAATGCCGAAGGCGGTATCCTCGGCAAGGAGCTGGTGCTGGTTGCAGAGGATGAAGTGGACAACATGCAGGCATCGGTCAACGCGATGACCAAGCTGGCCAACAACCCGGACATCATGGCATTCTTTGGCTCTTCTTCCTCTTCCAATGATATTGGTGTTTCGCCGATTGTGGCAGAGAAAAAGGTGACCATGTTTGCGGCCGGTTCGTCGGCGAATATCCCGGAAGAAAAGAACGATTATATGTGGCAGGTGCGCACAACCGATGATAAGTCGGGCGCACGCATTGCACAGGCGGCGGTCAATGAGCTGGGCATGAAAAATCCGGTGATCATGTACTCGACGGAAAGCTTTGGCACGGGCTTAAAGGATCAGATTGTTGCAGCACTGAAAGAACTGGGGATCAACGTATCTGAGAGCAACCTGTATGGATATACCACAGATGATAAGAATTTCGCTCCGATCATTACGCAGATTCAGAATTCGGATGTGGATGGCCTGATCGGCGTTTCCATGAGCCAGCTGCAGGCGGCGATGATCTGCCAGCAGGTGGACGCTGCCGGTTTGGATCTGCCGATGATTGGCGGCAACTCGTTCTGCACGGCGGTCTGCCGCGATAATGCGGGCAGCTCGGCCGATGGCTGGTATGCGATCGCGGACTGGACCAGCGAGATTACAACGCCCAACGGCAAGGCGTTCGAAGATGCATATCGTGAGGCGTATGGCGCGCCGTCGGATTATATTTCTGCAACCTGCTATGATGCGATCCTTTTGTTTAAGGAAGCCTGCGAGATTGCCAATACCACGACCGATCGCGAAGCTATTAACGAGGCGCTCAAGCAGATCAATAATTTTGAAGGTGTTATGACCACCTACAACTATCAGGAGAACCATTGCCTGGCATCCAATCAGATGCTGGTACAGAATCAGGACGGTCTGGCGGTTATGATCAGTGTCGTGGAGTAACGATGCTGCATAGATCGCTTGCATTTGATAAAAGGGAGGCGGAATCTTGAATTATACGATCACCCCAATGCTGATGGGACGGTTTGTAGGACATGAAAAATCGGCATTTACCTACAAAAAAGATTATGGCGTTGGGTTAAATGCACCACTGTTTACGTTTTTGGTACAGGGTGGAGGAAAAAACATTTTGTTTGACTGCGGGCCGGAAAGCCCGGAACTGGCGCCGCTTAAAACACATCGCCAGATCACGGAGCATGTTTCGTTGCAGGATCAGCTGCAACAGCACGGCTTGACGCCTTCGGATATTGACGCGGTGGTAGTATCCCATTTGCATTGGGACCATTCGTATAATCTGGAACTGTTTCCGGATAAACCGATTTATGTGCAGGCGGAAGAGGTGCGCGCGGCACTCACGCCCATACCCTGCGAGGAGCATAATTACAATGTCAAGGATGGCAACGGCCTGCCGCAGTGGCTTGCCGGATTTGAAGCAATGGTGCAGCTGGAGGGCGATTTCCAGTTGGCAGATGGGCTGCGCATTGTGACATTGCCCGGCCACAGTCCGGGATTGCATGGCCTGCTGGTGGATACGGCAGAGGATCGGTATCTGTTGGCCAGCGATCACTATCCACTGATCGAAAATTATGAAAAAGGGATTCCGGCAGGCAGCCACACCAGCTTGTATCAATGGTATGACAGCCATAAGAAAGTGCTCGAACTGGCAGATCATGTCTTGCCGGGACATGATGATTATGTGTTGCGCCGGCAGATATACGGAAATACCCCATAACAATCAAAAAAGCGCGGCCAGCGTTCCCAGAGGGAATGCTGGCTGCGCCTTTTTATGGTCGTATGAGTAAAGAAAAGGAAAGCTCAGGGTTCTTCTTCCATGCGTTTGAGATAACGCCATAAGGTGGCACGGCTGATGCCCAAGCGTTCGGCGGCCGCCTGACGGTTGTCGCCGGTCTCCTCCAGTGCTTTTCGGATTTTCGCAGTATCGATCGTATTGGCGGACCGGCGAGAGGGACTGCTGGCGGTGTTCATGGTGTGGATGCTATGTGACAGCAGCTGCGAGACAAAGTCGGCTTCAATACTGCTGCTGTGGCAGAGAACCACCATGCGTTCGCAAAAGTTTTGCAGCTCGCGGATGTTGCCGGGCCAAAGCTGTGCACTCAGCAATTCTGCTGCATCCGGTTCAAGGGGAAGTGGTTCCCGTCCGGCACGCTGGCAAAACCGGGAGATGAATTGCTCGGCCAGCAAGGGAACATCCCCTTTGCGCTCCCGCAGCGGCGGCAAACGGAAGTCCAGAACATCAATTCGATATAATAAATCCTCACGAAACAGCCCTTTTTTCACCTGCGTATACAGGTCTTTGTTGGTGGCGCAAATGACGCGCACATCGACACGGATGACTTTATCATCGCCCAAACGCATCACTTCGCGTTCCTGCAGGACACGCAGTAAGCGACCCTGCAAAGCCAGAGGGATTTCGGATATTTCATCCAGAAAAATAGTGCCGCGATGGGCCTGCTCAAATAAGCCGAGCTTGCCGTTTTTGTTTGCGCCGGTAAATGCGCCTGCTACATAGCCGAATAATTCGCTTTCCAGCAGGTTTTCGGGCAACGCAGCGCAGTTGATCGCAACAAAGGGTTGTGCACTGCGGCTGCTGGCATTGTGGATGGATTGCGCGAACAGTTCCTTACCGGTGCCGCTCTGGCCGATGATGAGAATATCGGAAGCGGTGGACGCATAGGCCTTGGCGGTATCAATCGCTGCTTGCAGTGCGGGAGAAACGCCGACAATGGACTCAAATGTGTATTTGGCGATATGCCCACGCTCATAGATCTTGCCGCGCAGCTTGATTTCTGTTTCTTGCAGCTGTGTTGCATTGAGAAACGCCAAAACGCAGCCGACTTCCTCCCCATGCAGCAGCAGCGCCACCTTTTTGAAAGAAAGGTGTGTGTTGCCGTAGGGGACGATTTCATCAATATAGGATTGACTGCTGCAAACCGCCGCAGTGATGCGCGGCGCGTGCAATACATCCTGAATATGCATCCCGATATACCAGTTCCCGGGTGCAAGGTTGAGAATCTTTTGCGCAGCGGTGGATAGTGCGGTAATGCGATGGTCCTTGTCCAGCGAAATGAGGCCTTCAAAGGCATTATCCAGCATGGCCTGATTGCTTAAAACAAATTCCCGGTTGCGGCGGCTGGTCACACCCAGCTGCCGGGCAGACATGAGCGCGTTCCAGATCGAGTCATGGCTGGAGCAGAGCAGGGTATGATGTACGCCGAAGTTTTCCGCATAAATGCAGCCGCGAATGCCGCCAATAATAACCTGGCAGCCGCTCGAAACGGCCTGCTCCACGTTGCGGTAAATCTCTTCTTCGGTGTTTTCCTTGAGATAGAAAATTTTGCAGTTAATTTTGAAAAATTCCAGAATACGGTCCAAGCCCTCGAACATATTAGGCGAGCCGATAACCGCCGCCGGAAGGTCGCCAAACCGTTCCCGCACCGCAAAAATGGTTTGCAGAATGTCATTTGCACTGATCATCAGTTCGATTACTGGGATGTGAAAATGCTTGTGCTGTAAGTCGTAAGCCGTGCCGCCTCGAGCGATGATGACATCGGCATCCGGGTTGCTGCTGAGAAATTCCTGCGTTGTGCTGGCTTGCGTGACGGTCAATTCATAGCGGTCTTCGGAGGGGGTGAGCTGCTCCTGCTGTTCGATTTCGTCCCATACCTGACAGACCAGTTCAGTCATTTCTTCGAACGGAACAATCATCAATATTTTGATCAAGGCTGAACCTCCTGTCGGTGTGTGAAATGTTTCTTGAAACGGTGTTTCTGCAAAGGTGAAACGCTTTCTTCGAATATACTGCAACGCAGAAAAAAAAGTCAACATGCGGTGTGGTTGGTTTATGCAGAACGACGATAAAAACAGACACAATTTTGTAAAAAGGCTTTTTTCTTTGCAACGATCAGTTTGGCACGGGTTTTGCGTCTCTAAAGGAACAGATGAAAAAAGGGAGTGGGTGGCACTTGATGAAAACACGTGTGCTGGTTGACTCTGCTTTGTCGGATTCCGGACGGCAATATTTGCTGGATCGATATTATGAACTCGTTGTTGCGCCGGAGGATATGGACAGCCAAGCCAATATGGCGCAATCCTGTGATGCCATGCTGCTGCATCAGGGGACTTGGTCGCGTGAGCGCCTGCAGCAGGCAGGGACACGGTTAAAGGTGATTTGTGTTCCGGGGGTTGCCGCTGATCCTGTCGACTTATCTGCCGCAAGCGCCTTGGGAATCTGGGTGGTGGACAGTGATGCGGCAGGGGTGGAATCCCGGGCCGAGTATGAGATTGCCTTATTGCTGTCCTGCTGCAAGCAGATCGTCCGGATGGACTATTTGGTGCATTCGCAGAATACAGCGGCATATTCCCCTGCGGGCAATACCGAACTGCGCGGCAAAAAAATTGGTTTCATCGGATGGGATGAAACGGCAGCGCTGGTGGCGCATAAATGCAGGCTTGCCTTTGAAATGGAAAGCTGCTGTCTGCCGCAGAACCAGCTGCAAATGCTGCCGGCGACAGTCGGCCGCTGCAGCAGTATGGAAAGATTACTGGCGGAATCCGACTTTGTTTGTATTCACGCTGCGCTTCGGCCCGGGATGTTGGACCATGCCTGCTTTTGCCGCATGAAGCCGACCGCATACCTGATTTGCATTGCAAATGAGTGGGCGCTCAATTGCTCCGATCTATGCGATGCACTTTGGCAGGAAATGCTGGCTGGGGCGGCGGTCGGACAGGGCGTGCGGCAGCAGCCAAGCGGAGAACAGTTATGGCAGCAACCGGGTGTGGTCCCCGTTTTGCCGCTGTCTTACTACACCTATGAAGCGCTCAACCGGATGGACCTGTTTGCCGCGCAGGCAGTGGATACCATTCTTTGCGGGCATCCGATCCCGGAATTGCGTACCCATCCGGAAACGCCGCGCATCCGATTATACCGCGAAGGTTATCAGGGAAAAGCCTAAGGCCAAGATCTGTTTTCCTATGGCCGATGGTTTTTAATAAAGAAAATAATAGGAGGAATACTATGTTTCAGCTACCAAAAATCACCGATAAAATTGCTGCCGGCAAGATTCCGGTTGGCTCACATGTTGGCTTTGACAGCCCGTTTCTGACCGAAGCGCTCGCAGGCTGCGGCTTCGACTTTATCTGGATCGACGCGGAGCACTCCGCAATCGACAAAAAGGATATCCAGAACCACCTGCTCGCGTGCCGCGCGGCGGGTGTGGCTGGTATTGTGCGCGTGCCGTGGAACGATCATGTGTTTATCAAGAGAGTGCTCGCTATGGGCGCGGACGGCATCATCGTGCCGATGGTTCGTTCGCTGGAGGAGGCGAAAACCGCTGCGGCGGCGACGCACTATCCGCCGAACGGCGTGCGCGGCATGGGAACGCGCCGTGCAGTCAACTACTCAATGTGGGATAAGGCAGAGTACACCGCCAATGAGGACAAGCATATCTGGACGATCGTGCAGATCGAGCATGTCGATGTGGTCAAGGACCTCGAAGCGATTGCGGCACTGCCAGGCATTTCGGGATTTGTCATCGGCCCGAACGATTACGCCATGAGCATGAATACGCAGGAGCATCGTTATACGGCTGCGTCCCCCGAAGCCAAGGCGGAGTTTGATAAAATCGGTGCGATCCTGCGCAAGACCGGCAAGCCCTTTGGCGTATCCGGCGCATACAGTGAGCAGTTCGTCAAGGACTGGATCGGTCGCGGCGCAAACTGGCTGTGCATGAATTTTGATTTCAATTACATCGTCAACGGCGGCAAGGCGGTGCTCAAGGGCACGCACGAGACGCTGGATGCATTGGGACAGGCATACTAAGGAGGGCGGAAAACGTCTGCCATCCTCAGATAAGGAGGGTTTCATGTTTGAAGAACAAAGGATACAGGAAATTGCCCGTCAGATTCGCCGCGATATCGTGACAATGACGCATGAGGCCGGTTCAGGGCATCCGGGCGGGTCGCTTTCCGCAGCCGATCTGCTGGCAGCGCTTTATTTCACCGACCAGTTCCGCTGCGACCCGAGCAACCCGGATTGGGAAGAGCGCGACCGCTTTATCCTATCCAAGGGACATACCGCGCCAGTCCTTTACAGCGTGCTCGCACGGCGGGGCTTTTTCCCGCCGGAGGAGCTGCTGACGCTGCGCAAATTGGATTCGCGCTTGCAGGGACATCCCAAGAAGGGCGCAACGCCCGGACTGGACTGCTCTTCCGGTTCACTCGGACAGGGGCTTTCGGTTGCAAACGGCATCGCATATGCGCTGCGCCGCCGCGGCTCGGACGCGCGCGTCTATTGCCTGATGGGCGACGGTGAATTGCAGGAAGGACAAGTCTGGGAGGCGGCGATGTTCGCGCCTCAGCATGGTCTGGATAACGTGTGCGCCATTGTCGATTACAACAACGTGCAGCTTGACGGTAAGGTGGACGAAATCAAGGACGTTTATCCGCTGCGCGAGAAGTGGGAAGCGTTCCGCTGGAATGTGATCGAAGCGGACGGGCACAATGTGCGCGAGATGTACGAAGCATATCAGGCGGCGCGTGCCTGCAAGGGAAAACCCACGGTCATTCTGGCGCGCTGCGTCAAGGGAAAGGGCGTTTCCTATATGGAAAACAGCGCCAAGTGGCATGGAACTGCGCCGAATGACGAAGAATATCAGCGGGCGATGGCGGAATTGGAGGTGCAGGCATGAAGGATACTCCAATGCGCGACGGCTACGGCAAAGCCATTCTGGAGCTGAGCCAAAAGCACGAGGACGTGATGGTACTGGACGCAGACGTGGCCAAATCCACCCGTTCCGAGTGGGTGAAAAAGGAAAATCCGTCACATTTTCTGGATTGCGGTATCTCTGAGCAGGATATGGTCGGCACGGCGTCCGGCATGGCGCTGGCGGGACTGACCCCGTTTGTCTCGACCTACGGTGTGTTTCTTGCGGGACGCGCGTGGGATCAGATACGCAACACGGTCTGCTATAACCATCTGAACGTCAAGCTCGCGGGCGCGCACGGCGGCATTTCGGTCGGTCCGGACGGCGCCACCCATCAGGCGCTCGAGGATGTAGCGCTTATGCGTACGCTGCCGGGTATGACGGTGGTCGTGCCGTGCGACGCGATCGAAACCTATAAGGCGACCATGGCGCTGTATGATACGGCAGGCCCGTGCTATATCCGGTTCGGACGTGAAGCCGTGCCCGTGGTGACCGATGACGACACGCCGTTTATCCTTGGAAGAAATAGACTGGTACAGGATGGCACGGATGTGGTATACTTGGCCAACGGTTATCTGGTGCATCAGGCGATGCGGGCGGCGGAAAAACTGGCAGAAGAAGGCATTTCCGCGCGTGTGGTCGATGTGCATACGGTCAAGCCGCTCGACCGTGAGGACGTGATCCGTCACGCCTCCGAGACCGGCGCGGTCGTCACCTGCGAGGAGCATCAGATCGCGGGTGGCCTTGGCGGCGCGGTGTGCGAAGCACTTGCAGAAAGCGTATGCGTGCCGGTCGAGCGTATCGGCGTGCGGGACAGCTTTGGAGAGTCCGGCACACCGGAGGAACTGATTGAAAAGTATGGTCTTGGTGTGGATGCGCTGTGTGAGGCGGCGCGCCGCGCGATTGCCAGAAAATGATAAGTAAGGAAGCGGGGAGGGACTGGCATGAGAATGGATGCGAAGCAGGAACTGGCGCAAAAGCAGACGCTTTCGCAGGCACAGGTGCAGTCCCTCCATGTGCTTTCCATGACGGGGGACGAGCTGGAGCAGTTTGTGCAGCGTGAGGTGGAGGATAATCCGCTGCTCGAGCAACCGGATTGCACGGTGGCACCTGTATTGCAGACGGGCGGCTGCCGCGTCTCCCTTTCCCGTGCTTCCGGTGAGGAGGAGCCAGCCTATCGCGACATCCCGGCGCCGGAACGCACCAGCCTGCGCGACCATCTGCGCGGCCAGCTGGATGAACGGGCTTTGACCGCGGCGGAGCGGCGGTGCCTGTATTATCTGATTGATTCGCTGGACGGACAGGGTTTTCTGGATGTGAGCGCGCAGGAAGCGGCCAGTGTGTTGCAATTAGACCCGCTGCTGGCGACGCGGTGCGTGGAACGGCTGCGCTCACTCGACCCGCCGGGCGTGGGCGCACGCGATCTGGGCGATTGCCTGTCCCTGCAGCTTAGGCGCGCAGGCAAAAGCAACGCCGCGTTTGAAACACTGCTGCAAGGCTATCTGGAGGATCTGGCGGCAGGACACTTTCAAAAGATCACCCAAAAAACCGGTATCTCGCGGCTGATCCAGCACCGTTGTCTGGAGGCGATCCGTTCTTTGAACCCGCATCCGGCAGCCGCGTTCAGCGAGGAGACCGTAGGATATGTGGTGCCGGACCTGATTTGTGAGTATGTAGACGGTGAATGGCTGATCCAGATCAACGACCGTTGGATGGGTTCGGTCGGCATTTCCACCATGTATGAGCGCTTGCTGCGCGCGGACAACAGTCAGGCGGTGCGGGAGTATTACAGCGAGCGGTTGGCAAGGGCACGGTTTGTGATTTCCTGTATCGAAAAACGGCGTGTTACGCTGCTAAACATCTGCTGCGTCTGCGGGCGCACAGCAAAGGGCGTTGCTTTGGCAGCGCCCTTTGCCGTTTTTCTGTCCGGTTGACAAACCACAGTCCGAACGATACAATGTCACATATTGCAAGCAGAAAGGGGGGCGCGGCATGGCACATCGCCACGCACACGGGCCGCGTTCGATTGACCGGCTGGCGTATCAGTCCGGCATGCGCGGTTGGAATCCAGTGTTTAAGACAGTGCTGGCGGTCGGCACGCTGGTGCTCTGCCTCGCCGCCGACCGCCCAGCGGTATCCGCAGCAGTCATCCTCGCGTTAGCGGCGCTGCAAAAGGGCAAGGGAAAGCTGCCGCTGCGGGCGTATTTTGGCCTGCTGCTTGTGCCGCTGGCGTTTCTGCTGCTGGGCGGCGCGGCGGTCGCGTGCGACGTTTCTGCTGTGCCTGTGGGCGATTGGCAGGTGCGCTTGTCGTGGTTTTATGTGTGCGCCAGCGCGGACAGCATCCGCTTTGCCGCGGCGCTGGTGCTCAAAGCACTCGGTGCGGTCAGCGTAATGTATCTGCTGGCGTTTACCACCACCGCCTGCGAGCTGGTGGATGTGCTGCGCCACGCGCATCTGCCGCCACTGCTGTGCGAGCTGATGTACCTCATCTACCGCTTTGTGTTTGTGCTGCTGGATATGTACGGACGCATGTGGCAGGCGGCGGGCGCACGGTTGGGCTGGCGGGATTTCCGCACCTCATGCCGTTCGTTCGGCGGCACGGCGGGCAATCTGTTTGTGTTGGCGCTGCGCCGCTCGCGCGTGTACGCGGATGCGATGACTGCGCGCGGGTATGACGGCGATTTGCGCTTTTTGGAAGAAGAAAAGCCGGTGCATGGCATACAAATCGTCGGGATGCTGTTGTTTTGGGCGGCACTTGCAGCGCTTGCCGTTTTATAAAGAGAAAGGAGGAAAAATGCATGCAGCCGATTTTGCAGGTGCGGGATCTGCGGTTTTGCTATGATTCCGGCGCACCCGCGCTGGACGGCGTATCGCTCGATGTGCATGCGGGCGAGCGCATTGCAGTGCTCGGCCCGAACGGGGCGGGAAAGTCCACCTTTTTTCTGTGTTTGAACGGTGTGCTGACGCCGGAGAGCGGACAGATATTGCTGGACGGCAAGCCGGTTGACCGCAAAATGCGCAAAGCCCTGTGCGAGCGGGTCGGGATCGTGTTCCAGAACGCGGACGACCAAATCATCGCGTCTACGGTCGCGGCTGAGGTCTCCTTCGGGCCGATGAATCTGCGCCTGCCGCGGGATGAGGTCGCGCGGCGGGTAGACCATGCGTTGGATTACATGGATTTGCAGGAGTTCCGTGCGCGCCCGCCGCACGACCTGTCCGGCGGAGAGAAAAAGCGCGTGTCCATCGCGGACATTCTGGCGATGGAGAGCGAGGTCATTCTGCTGGACGAACCGGCGGCTTCACTCGATCCAGCAGGGGAGGAGCGGCTGGAGCGCGTGCTCGACCGCCTGTCGGACGAGGGGCGGACGCTTCTGATCTCCACGCATGATGTGGATTTTGCCTTTCGCTGGGCAACGCGCGCGGTGGTGTTTTCCGCGGGGCGCATCCTTGCCGACGACACGCCGCAGGCGGTGTTCGGGGATGCGGCGCTGCTGCGGCAGGCGCATTTGCGCCGCCCGGTGCTGGCGGAGGTGTTTGCAGCGCTGCGCGCGCGGGGGCTGGTGCCGCCCGATGCATCCTGCCCGGCATCGGTCGTGGCACTCGAGCGGCTGCTGGGTGAAAAATAAGTATGCACCTTGCGGAGCTATGACCCGCATGTTATAATGAAACTGCTTCTTCCGGCATAGAATGTCGGATACCAAAAGGTGCCTGCCACTTTCTCCGGCAGGAGAATAGGGAAAGAGGTGCAAATCCTCTGCGGTCCCGCCGCTGTAAGGGAAGAGCGCGCCGCCGAATACGTCACTGGGCCATAGGTCCGGGAAGACCGGCTGCGTGCAAGGACGCCCAAGCCAGAATACCTGCCTTTTGGGATGGAAGCGCATACGGCTACGAGTGATGGCCGGTTGTGCGTCAGCCCGGCTCTCCGGCAAAGGGAGAGGCGGGCGTTCAGCGCCGGCCTGATGCGTGGGAAGCATCGGGATACGGCGTATTTTTGTATCCGCAGTTTTTCGCGGGAAAGGAGAAAATATGACAAAAAAACAACAAAAATTGGTTCGGCTGACCGCTTGCGCCGCGCTTTTGTGCAGTGTGGTGCCTGTGGCGGGGGCAATGCACATCATGGAGGGCTTTCTGCCGCCGTCCATGTGCATCCTATGGGGCGTGATCGCGCTGCCATTTCTGTTGGCGGGGTACTTCTCGCTTCGGAAAACCGTGGCGCGCGACCGACGCGCGGTGGCGCTTATTGCGATGGCGGGTGCGTTCATCTTCGTCATTTCGTCGCTCAAAATTCCGTCCGTGACCGGATCGTGCTCGCACATGACCGGCACGGGACTGGGCGCGATCTTGTTCGGGCCGAGCGCAGTATCCATTCTGGGCGTGATCGTTCTGCTGTTTCAGGCGATCCTGCTGGCGCACGGCGGCTTGACCACGCTGGGCGCGAACACCTTTTCTATGGCGGTCGCGGGGCCGTTTGCCGCATTTGGGATTTACAGGCTGTGCCTGCGTTGCAAGGTAAACAAAAAGGTGTCGGTCTTTCTGGCGGCGGCGCTGGGCGACCTGATGACCTATTGCGTGACGAGTGTGCAGCTTGCGGTCGCTTACCCGTCCGCGACGGGCGGTGTTTTCGGCTCGGTGCTGGAATTTCTCGGCGTATTTGCGCCGACCCAGCTGCCGCTGGCGGTGCTCGAGGGCGTGCTGACCGTCATGATTATGATGGCGCTCGAAGCTTATGCGCAGCCTGAGCTGCGCGCCGTTGGATTTGAGGAGGCGGGCGTATGACGAAAAAGGATAGGGCACTGATGGTTGTGCTTCTGCTGCTTTGCGTGGTGCTGATCGTCACGCCCGTGCTGGCTTTGCGCGGCGCGGAGTTCGGCGGTTCGGACGATGCGGGCAGTGAAAAGGTCGCGGAAATCACGGGCGAGGACTATGAGCCGTGGGCAACGCCGGTGTTCGAGCAGCTGCTCGGCGGGGAACTGCCGGGCGAGCTGGAAAGCCTGCTGTTCTGCGTGCAGACAGGCGTGGGTGTGGGCGTGATCGCGTTTTTCCTTGGCCGCTTTGTCGAGCGGAAAAAGCAGGAAACTGCGCGCGGGACGCAAAAGGAGCAATGAGAAAGGCGGGCAGGGCGGGCTTTTGATTCGTCCTGCCCGGTGCTGTCTGCGGGGAGGTGACCGGAACGACAATGGAGCAAATAGCTTATCAGGGCGGACAGGCGCTGCGCCGCGGCTGGACAACGGGTTCGTGCGCGGCGGCAGCGGCGCAGGCGGCGGCAATGCTGTTGCTGACAGGTACCGCCCCTGTCGAAATTGCGCTGCAAACCCCGGCGGGACTGACCTTCCATCTGCCGGTCGAGCAGCCGCGATGGGAGGACGGCGCGGCGGTCTGCGCCGTGCGCAAGGACGCGGGCGACGACCCGGATGTGACAAACGGCGTGCGTATTTCGGCGGCAGTGCGCCGCACGGAAAGTGATATTGTGATCGAGGGCGGCGCGGGTGTTGGGCGTGTGACGCGCCCCGGTTTATCTGTTCCTGTGGGCGAAGCCGCCATCAATCCCGCCCCGCGTGCACAGATTACGGCAGCGGTTGAGCGCGCCGCACGCGAAGCAGGTTATACAGGCGGCTTTTCGGTGATCGTTTCGGCGGAAAACGGAGAGGAACTGGCCAAACAGACCTATAACGAACATCTGGGCGTGATGGGCGGCATTTCCATCCTCGGCACAAGCGGCGTGGTCGAACCGATGAGCGAAAAGGCGCTGGTCGATACCATCCGGCTCGAGCTGGACAGCCTGTATGCCGCCGGACAGCGGATCGCGTTCCTGTGCCCCGGTAACTACGGTGCGGACTTCGCGCGGGACACGTTGGGACTGGATTTGGAGCGGGCGGTCAAGTGCTCAAATTACATCGGAGAGACGCTCGACCACGCGGCGTTCGGTGGCTTTGCGGACATTCTGCTGGTCGGTCACGCGGGCAAGCTGGTCAAGCTAGCCGCGGGCGTGATGAATACGCATTCCTCGGTCGCGGACGGGCGGCAGGAGATTTTCACCGCGCACGCCGCCCTGTGCGGCGCGGAACGCGCGACGCTTGAAGGCTTGATGGACGCGATATCGGTCGATGCCTGCATTGCACTGCTGGACGCAGCCGGTCTGCGGGACGCAGTCATGGCGCGCATCGGCAAGGAAATAGAAAAGCGCCTTGCACTGCGGCTGCGCGGCAAAGCGCGCGTGGAATTTATGATGTTTACAGGAAAGTACGGCATTCTGGCACAGTCGCTCGGCGCACGGGCGCTGTGCGAGCGGTTAAAGGAGATAGTATGACAAAGGGAACATTATATGGCGTGGGCGTGGGTCCGGGCGACCCGGAACTCTTGACGGCCAAAGCCATCCGCGTGATTGGGGAGAGCGACGTGATCGCGGTGCCGCAGTCGGGCGCGGGCGAACAGACCGCGCTCGCGATCGCGGCGCAGTACATCGGGGACAAGCCGGTGCTGCACTGCGAGATGCCGATGACGCGCGACAAGGCGAAACGAGATGCCTGCCACGACCGCGCGGCGGATGATATCTGTGCGC
The DNA here is from genome assembly GCF_963927765.1 of uncultured Agathobaculum sp. NCBI lineage: Bacteria > Bacillati > Bacillota > Clostridia > Eubacteriales > Butyricicoccaceae > Agathobaculum > uncultured Agathobaculum sp. The sequence goes on from NZ_CAWVCU010000050.1 coordinate 30,474, forward strand.
TGCTGGATGAGGGCAAAACCGTTGCCTTTTTGACACTGGGCGACCCGACCGTATACTCTACCTGCTGGTATGTGCTGCGGCGCGTGCAGGCGCGCGGCTACATGACCGAAATCGTGCCGGGCGTGCCGTCGTTCTGCGCGGCGGCGGCCGCACTGGGCCGCGCGCTGTGCGAGGACGGCGAAATGCTGCATATCATCCCCGCCTCGCACGGCGGGGTGGACGCTGCGCTCGATTTGCCCGGCAGCCGCGTGCTGATGAAGGCGGGCAAGTCGATTCTCGAGGTGCGCGACAAGCTGGCCGCGCGCGGAGAACTCGCAAACGCGGCGCTCGTCGAGCGGTGCGGCATGGAAGGGGAACGCATCGTGACCGACCTTGCCCAGCTCGACGACCCGACCGGATATTTCTCGATTATTCTCGTCAAGGAGGGGAAGGCATGATTTATTTTGTCGGCGCAGGCTCGGGCGCGCCCGACCTGATTACCGTGCGCGGCGCAAAGCTGCTGGGCGAAGCGGACGTGATCGTGTACGCGGGTTCGCTGGTCAATCCTGCCCTGCTCGAGTATAAAAAAGACGGCTGCGAGGTTTACGACAGCGCCAAAATGACGCTCGAAGAGGTGATCGCGGTCATGGCACCTGCGGCGCAGGCGGGCAAGACAGTTGTGCGCTTACACACGGGCGACCCGTGCGTCTACGGCGCGCACCGCGAGCAGATGGACGCGCTCGACCGGCTGGGACTGGCATACGAGATTTGCCCCGGTGTTTCTTCGTTCTGCGGCGCGGCGGCGGCGCTCAAAGCCGAGTATACGCTGCCGAATGTCAGTCAGACGGTTATCCTGACCCGCATGGAGGGACGCACGCCCGTGCCGGAAAAAGAACAGATCGAGGCTCTTGCTGCGCACGGCGCAACGATGGTGGTTTTCCTGTCCGCAGGACAGCTGGAAAAGCTGTCCGCGCGGCTGATTTCGGGCGGCTACGCGCCTGATACGCCCGCCGCGATTGTCTACAAGGCGACGTGGCCGGATGAAAAGGTGATTCGCACGACGGTCAGCGGCCTTGCCGAAGCCGCCGCGCGCGAGGGTGTGACCAAAACCGCGCTGATCACGGTCGGCGGCTTTCTGGGCGACGAATATGACCGCTCGAAGCTCTACGACCCGACGTTTACCACGGGGTTCCGCGAGGCGAGCCGATGAAGCACGCCAAGTTTGTCTCGTTCACCGAAGTTGGTGCGCAGACCGCGCGCGAAGCGGCAGCGCTTTTACCCGACTTTCTGACCGAGCGGTATGCCCGTACGGTTGACCCCTCGCTCTCCGGTACGCAGCTTGCGCGCTTTGCGCAGCAGGCGATGGTGGACTGTGACCTGATCGTGTTCGTGGGTGCGGCGGGGATCGCGGTGCGCGCGGTTGCGCCGTACCTTGCGGGCAAGGCGTTCGATCCGGCGGTTGTTGTGATCGACGAGGCGGGGCGGTTCGTCATCCCGATTTTATCCGGCCATCTCGGCGGCGCGAATGCGCTGGCGCAGCGGTTGGCAGACGGACTGGGAGCGCAGGCGATCATCACGACCGCGACCGATGGTCGTGCGGCGTTCGCGGTCGATACATGGGCGGCGGCACATGACTGCGTCGTGGTCGATCCGCAGAACATCAAATACGTTTCCGGCGCGCTGCTGCGCGGCGAGCCGATTGGCCTGCGGTCGACGTTCCCGGTTTGTGGGCGTTTGCCCGCGCAGGTGGCGCTGGACGGCGCACCGGAAAGCGGTTTCTGCATCGGCTTTGACACCAAAGCTGCGCCGTTTGCACATACATTGCATCTGGTGCCGCGGGTCGTTTTCCTCGGCATCGGTTGCCGCAGGGGAACGGACGCGCAGACGATCGAGCAAGCCGTGCAGGCCGCGCTGGACACGGCGGGTGTGCCGTGGGACGCGGTGCGCGGGGTTGCCAGTATCGATGTAAAACAAAACGAGCCGGGGCTGCTGCGGTTCTGCGAAGCTCACGGCCTGACACTGACCGTGTTTTCGGCGGAGACGCTGCAAAGCGTCCGGGGCGATTTTACGCCGTCGGATTTTGTGGTCCGCACGGTCGGCGTGGATAACGTGTGCGAGCGCGCGGCGGTGTGCGCCGCGGTGGGCGGAGCACTGCTCTGCCGCAAGACCGCGCAAAACGGCGTAACGGCAGCACTTGCGCAGCAGGACTTTCGCGCGTGCTTTGAGGAAGAATAGTTGGAGGACGGACATTGTGAACCTCATCATGACGGGGATTGATTTTGTGCATGCGCCAATGGCGCAGCGCGAGCGCGTGTCGTTCGTGCGTGGGCAGGTGCAGGCGTTATTGCCGCAGCTGGCCGAAATGTCGGGCGTTTGCGGTTGCGTGCTGCTGGCGACCTGCAACCGCACCGAGCTGTATGTGCACGGCGAGGAGGGCGCGTCGCTTGACCCGCTGGCGATGCTGGCCCGCGCGGCGGGCTTTGATGCGGCATCGTTGCGCGGCCTGAGCGTGACCCGTGCAGAAAAGGCGTGCGTGCAGCACCTGATGGCGGTTGCAGCGGGGCTGGAGTCCCAGATTTTCGGGGATGATCAGATTCTCACGCAGGTGCGTGACGCGGCGGCGCTCGCGCGCGAAGCGCAGACGATCGACAGCGTGCTCGACACGCTGTTCCGCCGTGCGGTGACGGCAGGTAAGCGCGTGCGCACCGAGGTCAGGCTCACCGGCGTACCCGCCTCCGCGGCGGCGGCAGGCGTGCGGCGGGCGCAGGACTTTTTCGGCGCGCTGCAAGGGCGCCGCGCAGTCGTGATCGGTAACGGTGAGATGGGACGGCTGGCCGCCACCGCTCTGCGCGCGCAGGGCTGCGCCGTCACCGTGACGCTGCGCAGCTATCATCACGGCGAGACCATTGTCCCCGCCGGGTGCGACACGTTCCCGTATGACCGTCGGTGCGAGGTGCTGGAGGGCGCGGATCTCGCGGTCAGCGCAACGACCAGTCCGCACTTTACCCTCACCGCGCAGCAGGTGTTTGATTTGCGGCAGCCGCCGCGTCTGCTGCTTGACCTTGCCATGCCGCGAGACATCGAGCAGGCGGCGGGCGAAGATGCGCGCGTGACGCTGTATAATCTGGACGATCTGGGCGATTTGGACGATTCCCGCAACGCCGAGGCAAAACTGGCGGCGGCGCGCATTCTGGATGAGGAACAGACGGAGTTTTACCGCTGGCATGCCTACCGGCAGGCGCTGCCCATGATTGCCGCGGTCAAAGACACTGCGCTGGAACGGCTGCGTTTTGACCATGCATACAGCGATTTGTATCGGGACGGCGATATGGATGGGCTGTTGGAACTGGCGGTCGGCAAAACAGTCGATCTGCTGCTGGGCGGCATGAAGGAACTGGTGGATGCGGAAAGGCTGGAATCATGCCTTGCGCACATGAGAAAGGGGAGCGGCAGATGAAGCTGTATTGCATCGGCATCGGGCCGGGCGGCGCGGAGCAGATGACGCTGCGCGCCGTGCGCGCACTCGAACAGTGCGACTGCGTGGCGGGGTACGGGCTGTACCTCGACCTGATTGAGGAACTGATTGAGGGCAAAACGCGCATCCAGACCGGCATGACGCGTGAGGTCGATCGCTGCACAGCGGCGCGCGACGCGGCGAAGGACGGGCATACGGTCGCGGTCGTCTCGTCGGGTGACGCGGGCGTGTATGGTATGGCGGGTTTGCTGTTCGAGGTGTGCGTACAGGACCCGGAAATTCAAATCGAGGTCATTCCTGGCATCACGGCGGCCTGCTCGGGCGGCGCGGTGCTGGGCGCGCCGCTGACGAACGATTTCGCCTGCGTGTCGCTTTCCGATTTGCTGACTCCGTGGGAGGTCATTGAGCAGCGGCTGCGCTGCGCGGCGCAGGGCGATTTCTGCATTGCGCTCTACAATCCCGCAAGCAAAAAGCGGGTGGACCATTTGCAGCGCGCGTGCGATATCCTGTTGGAAACGCTGACGCCGGAAACCGTGTGCGGCACGGTGCGCAACATTGGCCGCGACGGCGAAACATATACTTTGACAACGCTGGGTGCACTGCGCGATATGCAGGTCGATATGCTGACAACGGTTTTCGTCGGCAACAGCCGCACGCGCGTGATAAATGGGCGTATGGTAACGCCGCGGGGGTATCGCGGCGTATGAAACTCGTGATTTTCTCGGGTACGAGCGAGGGGCATTCGCTGTGCCGCTTCGTTTCGGACTGCGGTGGGTGCGCGGATGTGTATGTTGCCACCGGTTATGGCGCGGCGGTTATGGAGCCGATGCACGGCATCACGGTGCACGAGGGGCGGTTGGACGCGGACGCGATGGCGGCTGCGCTGGATGCGGATACGCTGGTCGTCGATGCGACCCATCCGTATGCTGCGCTGGTTTCGGAAAATCTGCGTGCGGCCTGCGCACAGACCGGCGCACAGTACGAACGTCTGCTGCGTCCCGCGCTGGATGGCGGGGATGTGGTCACCGTCCCCGATACCGCGGCGGCGGTGGAGTGGCTGAATGCCCATCCCGGACGCGCGCTGCTGACGACCGGCAGCAAGGAGCTGGCGGCGTTCGCATTGGTCGAGGGCTATCAGGAGCGGCTGGCCGCGCGGGTGCTGCCGAGTGCTTCCGTGCTTGAACAATGCGCGGCACTCGGCTTTGCGGGCGCGCAGATCGTTGCCATGCAGGGGCCGTTTTCGCATGAAATGAACATTGCGCTGCTGCGCCAGACGCGCGCGGATATTCTGGTCACCAAGAATACCGGCGCGGCGGGCGGCTTTGCGGAAAAGCTGTCGGCTGCGCGTGAAGTCGGCGCGACCGTGCTGGTCATCGACCGCCCGTGCCGGGAAGAGGGGCGCACGCTTATGCAAATGCAGGACTTTCTCGCCGCCCGCTTCGGCTGGACGCAGCCTGCGCCCGCACAGGAGCAGCAAGCACCGCGTTTTCCACTGTTTGTTTCGCTGGCAGGGAAAAAGTGCGTTGTGTTCGGCGCGGGCAATATCGCCGCGCGGCGCGTGGGCGTTCTGCGGCGCTTCGGCGCGGCGGTGACGGTCGTTGCACCGGAAAGTCCGGCAGGGATTGCGGTCGATTATGTCCGCGGCTACGAGAAAAGCGATCTTTCGGGGGCTTTTCTGGCAGCTGCGGCAACGAATGATCGGGAGGTCAATCACCGTATCGCAGCGGATTGCGCCGCTTTGCATATTCCGTGCAGCGTGGCAGACTGCGCAGCGGAATCGACCTTTTTCTTCCCCGCGGTATGTGAGGGCGGCGGACTCACGGCAGGCGTGGTGTCGGACGGCACGGCGCACGGCAAAACGGCGGCGGCGGCAAAGCGCATCCGCGCGGTATTGGAGGGAATGACATGATTCGAGTGGGCAGCAGGGACAGCCGTCTGGCGGTCGTGCAGGCCGAAGAGGTTTGCCGCGCGCTGGGCGACTGTGAACTAATCACGATGAAAACCACGGGCGACATGGTGCTGGATAAAACGCTCGACAAGGTCGGCGGCAAGGGTTTGTTCGTCAAGGAACTGGATCATGCGCTGGCCGATGGTCGGGTTGACCTCACCGTGCACAGCTTAAAAGACGTGCCGATGGAGCAGCCGGACGGCTTGCCGCTCGTGGCCTTTACCAAACGCGCCGATGCGCGCGACGCGCTGGTGTTGCCGGAGAGCGGCGCGTGGGACAAAAACAAGCCCATTGGCTGCGCATCCGCCCGTCGGCGGGTGCAGCTCAAAGCACTGTTCCCTGATATGGACGTACAGCCCGTGCGCGGCAATGTGCAGACGAGGCTTAACAAACTCGAGAGCGGCGCGTATGGCGCGCTGGTGCTCGCGGCGGCAGGCCTCAAGCGGCTGGGGCTGGAGCACCGCATCAGCCGGTATTTTTCGCCGGATGAGATCATCCCGGCAGCGGGACAGGGCATTCTCGCCGTGCAGGGCCGCGCGGGAGAATGGGAAGATAAGGTGCGGCTGGTCGACGACGCGGACGCGCGCGATTGTGCAGCGGCCGAGCGGGCGTTCATCTGCACGCTCGGCGGCGGGTGCTTTGCGCCGGTCGCAGCCTATGCCGAGGTGCAGGATGATACGCTGCACTTGCGTGGGCTATATGTGTCCGCGGATGAAACGCACATGGCGCGCGGCGCGGTGACCGGACGGCGGGCGGAAGCCGTTTCGCTCGGGCGTACGCTCGCGCTGCAACTGAAGCATCAGGCGGAGGAAAATGTATGACAGGAACGGTAACGCTGGTCGGCGCAGGGCCGGGCGATAAAGGACTGCTGACGACAGCGGGCGCACAGGCAATTGCGCGAGCGGACGCGGTGGTGTATGACCGACTGGTGGGCGAGGATATTCTCGACCTCATCCCGCCGCACGCGGAAAAAATATCGGTCGGCAAGGAAAACAATCACCATCCCGTGCCGCAGCCGGAGATCAACGAAATATTGGTGCGGCTGGCGCAAGAAGGGAAAAACGTCGTGCGGCTCAAAGGCGGGGACTGCTTCCTGTTCGGGCGCGGCGGCGAGGAGTGCGAGCATCTGCTGCAAAACGGTGTGCCGTTTCGGGTCATTCCGGGCGTGACGAGCGCGCTGGCCGCGCCCGCGTTCGCGGGTATCCCGGTGACGCACCGGGACTTTACCTCCTCGGTGCACATCATCACGGCGCACGCGCGCGCGGGCAAGCCGCTGACCATCGACTTTGACAGCCTTGTGCGCTTAAACGGCACGCTGGTGTTCCTGATGGGGCTGACCGCTTTGGAGCAGGTGACGGACGGCCTGCTGCGCGCAGGAATGCAGCTCGACATGCCCGCCGCCGTCATTGAAAACGGTGCGCGCGGCACGCAGCGCAAGGTGGTGTCCGTTTTATCGCAACTTGCCGCCAACGTGCGCGCGGCGGGGCTGCAAAGCCCGGCGCTGATTATCGTCGGGCGGGTGTGCAGCTTGAGCGATGCGCTTGACTGGTTCACACCGCTGCCGCTGCATGGAAAAACCATCGCCGTGACCCGTCCGAAAGCGCGGGCGGGTACATTGGCGGATAAGCTTCGCGCACGCGGCGCGAACGTGATCGAAGCGCCGTGCATTGAGACGGTCGAACGCGAGGACACGCAGCCGCTGGCGGACGCTTTGCAGCAGCCGCACGACTGGGCGGTGTTCACCAGCCCAGCGGGCGTGCCCGCGGCGGTGCATGCGCTGCGGCGGTTGGGCCGCGATCTGCGTGCGCTGTATGGGATGCAAATTGCCGCGATCGGCAAGGGCACGGCGGCGGCGCTCGCGGCTTACGGCCTGACCGCCGATCTTGTGCCCACGCAGTACGACGGGGAGCACCTTGCGGACGCGCTCATTGGCGCGATGCCGCAGGACGGTTCGGCGCTGCTGCTGCGCGCCATGCAAGGTGGGCAAATGTTACCCGAAAAGCTCGCCCGCGCGGGCATCCGTGTGACCGATGTGCCGCTTTATGACACGGTGCACCGCTGCGATAAGGCGGATGTGCTGCGCGGTCTGCTGGCGGACGGCAAAATCGACGCGGTGACGTTCACAAGTGTGTCCACGGTCGAAGGATTTGTCGAAGCCATCGGCGCGGACTGCACCGGCTTTACCGCGTTCTGCATCGGTGAACAAACCGCCAGTGCCGCAAAGCGGTACTATAACAATGTAAAAATCGCAAAAAATGCTACAATAGACGATCTGGTTACTTGTATTGAGGAGGAGAGAAACAATGTTCAATGACACCATCCGTCCGCGCCGCCTGCGCACATCGGACAGCCTGCGCCGCATGGTGCGCGAGACGCGCATCTCGCCCGAAAGCCTGATTTGGCCGATTTTTGTGGCCGAGGGAGAGGGCATTTATGAGGAGATTCCCTCACTGCCCGGACAGTACCATTATTCGCCCGATCAGCTGTACCGCATGGTCGAGCGCGCCCGCGCGCACGGCGTGAGCCGCGTGATCCTGTTCGGTCTGCCGAAGGAAAAGGATGAAATCGGCTCGGGCGCATGGGCGGAGGACGGCATCGTGCAGCAGGGCATCCGCAAGATCAAGGAGCTTGCCCCGGAGATGTATGTCATCACGGATGTATGCATGTGCGAATACACCAGCCATGGGCATTGCGGCATCCTGTGCGGCTGTGATGTCGATAACGACCAGACGCTCGTGCGGCTGGCAGAGATCGCGGTCAGCCACGCGCAGGCGGGTGCGGATATGGTCGCGCCGAGCGACATGATGGATGGCCGCGTGGCTGCCATCCGCGGTGCGCTCGACCAGAACGGTTTTACGAATATGCCGATCATGTCCTACGCCGCGAAATACGCTTCGTCTTTCTACGGCCCGTTCCGCGACGCGGCGGGTTCGGCGCCGGCCTTTGGCGACCGCCGTTCCTACCAGATGGACTGGCACAACGGCCGCGAGGCAATGCGCGAGTGCGCGCTCGATGTGGCTGAGGGCGCGGATATCCTGATGATCAAGCCTGCGATGAGCTATCTGGATTTGGTTTACCAGTGCAAGCAGCGGTTCGATCTGCCGGTTGCGGCGTATGCGGTTTCGGGCGAATATGCGATGGTCAAGGCGGCGGCAAAAGCGGGTCTGATCGACGAATATGGCGTGATGTGCGAGAGCGCGGTGTCGATTTTCCGTGCGGGCGCGGATATTCTGATTACTTACTACGCCTGTGAGCTTGCAGATGCGATTCGGAAAGGGGACATCGGCTGATGAGCAGATCGGAAGAGCTGTTCGAGCGCGCCAAAAAGGTGCTGCCGGGTGGCGTGAACTCTCCGGTGCGTGCGTTCCGCGCGGTGGGCGGCAGTCCGCGTTTTTTGGTCAAGGGGCTGGGCAGCCATATCCTCGACGAGGACGGGCTGGAATATATCGACTATATCGGCTCGTGGGGGCCGATGGTGCTGGGACATAGCCATCCGGATATCCTGAAAGCGGTCTATGACCGTATGGTAAACGGATTGTCCTTTGGTGCGCCGACCGCACTCGAGGTCGAGATGGCGGAAAAGATGATCTCGATGGTGTCGAACATCGAAATGGTGCGTATGGTAAACAGCGGCACCGAAGCCGTGATGAGCGCGCTGCGTTTGGCGCGCGGTGCGACCGGACGCGACAAGATCATCAAGTTTGAGGGCTGCTATCACGGCCATTCGGATGCTATGCTGGTCGGCGCGGGCAGCGGCGCGCTCACGCAGGGCGAGCCGGATTCCAAGGGCGTGACAAAGGGCGCGGCGCAGGATACGCTCATGGCACAGTACAACGACCTTGCCTCGGTCGAGCGTCTGCTGGACGCGAACCCGGGCGAAGTGGCGGCGGTCATCGTCGAGCCGGTTGCGGCGAATATGGGCGTTGTGCCGCCAAAGGACGGCTTTTTGCAGGGCTTACGCAATTTGTGCGATAAGCACGGCGCGCTGCTGATTTTCGACGAGGTCATCACGGGTTTCCGTCTGGCGGCAGGCGGCGCACAGGAGTATTTCGGCGTGCGCGCCGATCTGGTGACCTTCGGCAAGATCATCGGCGGCGGTATGCCGGTCGGCGCGTATGCGGGCAGCCGCGCGCTCATGGAGCAGGTCGCGCCGTGCGGTCCGGTCTATCAGGCGGGCACGCTCTCCGGCAACCCGGTTGCCATGGCGGCGGGGCTGGCGCAGCTGCAAATCCTGACCGATCACCCGGAGGTTTACACTGTGATGGAGACTTCGGCGCAGTATATTGCCAACCACCTGCGCGCGAGTGCGGACAAGCACGGAATCAAAATGCAGGTCAATCAGGTCGGGTCGCTACTGTGTCCGTACTTTACAGATACGCCGGTGGATTGCTTCGCGGCAGCCAAGACCAGCGATACAAAGAAATACGAAAAGTATTTTAATGAGATGTTATTACGCGGCGTGTATCTGGCGCCCAGCCAGTTTGAGGCGATGTTCGTCTCGTCCGCGCACACGCAGAAGGACTTGGCGTTCACCGTGCAGGCGGCGGACGAAAGCCTTGCGGCATTATAACGGTGTTGTACTGCATCGTTCATCAGGAACGGTGCGGCTGCGCGCCGCAGGCGGGCAAGAGGGCGACAACCTGCGGTTTTCTCCCTCTTGTCAATCACCCGCTTTCCCTTGAGGGCGCGCTGCGCGCGCAAAATGCGCTTCCTGCTTCCGTCTGCCGCCCACCTCGCGGGATCAGAACAACTTTCGCGGTTGCCTGCCCCAGAGGGGCGCGGGCGCTACAGCTTATATCGAAGGGAGAACGGAAATGAATCGCCTCTTTTTTATCATCGGCGCGGGAATGGGCACGCCGGACACGCTGACCAGTGAAGCGCGCCGCGCGCTGGACAAAGCGGATGCGGTGTTTGCCACTGCGCGGCTGGCTGCGCTGAGTGAGAAAGCGGTCGTCTGTCCGTTCGGGGAGCTGGCTGCGCGGGCGGTGCAGGTCGATGGCGGCACGGTTGCCGTGCTGGTTTCGGGCGACGTGGGCTTTTTCAGTGCGGCGGCACGGCTGCGGGAGCAGCTTCAGCCCCACGGGGATGTGCGGCTGGTGTGCGGCCTGTCCAGCCTGCAATATTTCTGTGCGAAGGTTGGTGTTCCGTATGACGATCTATGTGTGCGCAGTCTGCACGGGCGCACGGGCAGCATTCTCGGCGCGGTCAGCTACAACAAAAAGGTGTTTGTGCTGACCGGCGGGACGCAGAATGCGCAGACCGTGTGCCGCACGCTTGCGGATGCGGGTCTGGGAGAGCTGACTGTCCATTTGGGCGAAAACCTCGGCATGGAAACCGAGCGCATTGCGCACGGCACGGCGGCGGAACTGGCGGAGCAGTCCTGCGGCGATCTGGCGGTGCTGCTGATCGAGCACCCGGACGCAGCCAATACGTATGAGCCCTTGCGCGACAGCATGTTTACGCGCGCCAAGGTGCCCATGACCAAGGAGGAAGTGCGCTGGACGGCGTGCGGCCGGCTGGCTGTACAGACCGGCGACACGGTTTGGGACGTGGGCGCGGGGACGGGCGCGATGACGCTGGAACTCGCACGCCGCGCGTGCGACGGCATGATATATGCAGTCGAGCGGGACGCGGAAGCGCTTGCGCTGCTGGACGAAAACCGCCGCAAGCTGGGCGGGTATAACGTGCAGATCGTTGCGGGGCACGCGCCCGAAGCGCTGGAAGCACTGCCTGCGCCGGATTGCGTGTTCGTTGGCGGCAGCGGTGGCGCAATGCAGCGCATTCTGGAGCTGGCTAGGAGCAAAAATCCTGCCGTGCGCGTGGTTGTGACTGCAATTGCGCTGGAAACGCTGGAAGAGACGCGGCGTGCGCTCCTTGATCTCGACTTTGCAAATGTCGAGGTGTCGCAGTTGGCCGCGTCGCGCGGCAAAGCCGTTGGGCCGTATACCATGATGACCGCACTGAATCCGGTATTCATTCTGTCGGGAGGCGGACGCGATGCAGAATAACGCACCCCGTCTGCTGCTGGCAGGCACCGGCTCGGGCTGCGGCAAAACGACGGTCACAACCGCGCTGCTGCGTGCGTTGCAGCGCCGCGGTGTGCCGCTCGCGGCCTTCAAATGCGGGCCGGACTACATCGACCCGATGTTCCACACTGAAGCGCTCGGCGTACCGAGCCGCAACCTGGATTTGTTTTTCGTGGACGAAACCGAGGTGCGCGGGCAGCTGGCGCGTCACATCCCGACGGGTAGCGTCGGCATCATCGAGGGTGTGATGGGCTTTTACGACGGCGTGTCCGGTACGACCGACACCGCTTCGGCGGCGCATGTTGCGCGCGCGGCCGATACGCCTGCGGTGCTGATCGTGCGGCCGCGCGGACAGTCGCTGTCGCTCGCGGCAGAGATCAAGGGCTTTCGGGATTTTGCGCCCAACACGCTCGCGGGCGTGATTTTGAACGGCATATCGGCAGGGATGTACCCGTTTTACCGCGCAATTGTAGAAAAAGCGGGGTTGCCGGTTTACGGTTTTCTGCCGCCGATACCGGATGCGGAGATCCCAGACCGGCATCTCGGCCTTGTGACCGCGGCGGAAATCGGAAATTTGCAGGAAAGGATTGACCGTCTGGCCGATGCGGCCGAAACAGGGCTTGATCTGGACGGTCTGCTGTCGCTTGCGTACACCGCACCGCCGCTGGCAGACGAAACCGCGCCGCTTGCGCCGGTGGTGGACAAGCCGGTGCGCATCGCGGTTGCGCGGGATAAGGCGTTTAGCTTTTATTACGCGGATAACTTTGACGTGCTGCGCGCGCTTGGCGCGGAACTGGTGCCGTTTTCGCCGCTCGAGGACGAAAGATTGCCCGAAAACATCGGCGGCTTATATCTCGGTGGCGGCTACCCCGAGCTGCACGCGGCGCGTTTGGCGGCAAACCGCACGATGCGGGATAGTGTCCGCGCGGCGGTGCTGGGCGGTCTACCAACGGTTGCGGAGTGCGGCGGCTTCCTGTATCTGCACCGCACGCTGGACGGTGCGGAAATGGTCGGTGCCATCGATGCGGATGCGCATTTGACGAAAAAATTGCAGCCCTTCGGCTATGTGACGCTGACCGCGCGGCGGGATAACCTGCTGTGCCGCGCAGGGGAGCAGACCCGCGCGCATGTGTTTCACTACGCGGTGTCGGGCGACGAAGGCGCGGATTTTGACGCGCAAAAGCCAAACGGTCGAGCATGGGCATGCATTCATGCAAATGACACATTGTATGTGGGCTTTCCGCATCTTTATTTCCGGGCAAACCAGGACTTTGCAGCCAGTTTTGTGCGCCGCTCGGCGCAGAAAGGATGAAAAGCATGGATTTGCAGCAGACCATTGCGGCGGTGCGTCCGCCGTGTGAGGACAGCCGCGCCGCCGCTAGAACGCGCTTTTCCGAGATTGCCATGCCGCTGGGAAGTCTGGGGCTGTTGCAGGATGCGGTAGCGCAGATTGCCGCCATCCGGCGCACGGTGCGTCCGTCGATTGCCAAGCGCGCGGTCGTGATGTTCTGCGCGGATAACGGCGTGGTCGCGCAGGGCGTGACCCAGTGCGGGCAGGAGGTCACTGCGACCGTGACCGAAAACATGGGGCGCGGTCAGTCGGCGGTCTGCCTGATGGCGCGGCACATCGGCATGGACAGTTTTCCGGTCGATATCGGCGTGGCGCGCGATGTGCAGGGCGAAAGGATTTTGCACCGCAAGATCCGGTACGGTACGGCGGACATGACGCAGGAACCCGCCATGACGCGTCAGGAAGCCGTGCGCGCGGTGGAAGTCGGCATTGCGCTTGCCGAATGGTGCGCGGCACAGGGGTACGACCTGCTTTGCGGCGGTGAAATGGGCATCGGCAACACAACCACAAGCGCTGCTGTCACCGCCGCGCTGACCGGTGCAGACGTGGAGACCGTGACCGGACGCGGTGCCGGTCTGTCCTCGGCAGGGCTGGAACGCAAGGTGCGTGCAATCCAGACCGCGCTGGCACTCCATCAGCCCGACCCAAGCGACCCGCTTGACGTACTACACAAGGTCGGCGGGCTGGATATCGCAGGACTGGCTGGGCTGTACCTCGGTGCGGCGGCCTGCGGTTTGCCCGCTGTGCTGGATGGCGTGATTTCCTGCGCGGCGGCGCTGATTGCGGTGCGGCTGTGTTCCGAAGTGCGCGGCTATTTGTTTGCGGGGCATCGTTCGGAGGAACCCGCGGGCGCGCTGCTGCTGCGTGAGCTGGAGCTTCGACCGTTTATCACGGCAGGCATGCGGCTGGGCGAGGGCACGGGCGCGGTCGCGGCGGTCAGCCTGCTTGACTTGGTGTTTGCGGCTTATGACGGTATGCCCAGCTTTGCCGAAGCGGGTGTCGAAGCGTATCAGCCGCTGAAATAACAATGTACAAGGGGGGAGACGGAACATGCTGATTTTGGTGACCGGCGGCGCGGCAAGCGGAAAATCCGCGCATGCGGAGCGTCTGGTGTGCGAAGCTGCGCCGTCCTCCCGGCTGTATCTGGCGACCATGCAGCCCTTTGGTGCGGCGGCGCAGGCGCGCATTGCGCGGCACCGCGCGCTACGGCAGGGCAAGGGCTTTGAGACGATCGAGCGCCCGCTGGGGCTGCAAAGCCTGACGCTTGCGCGGCAGTATGACGGAATGCTGCTCGAGGATTTGGGCAATCTGCTGGCAAACGAGATGTTTGCGCCCGAAGGCGCGGGCGACGCGGCGTTCGGCAGCATCCTTGCAGGCATTGTGCATCTGCAAGACTGCTGCGAAACGCTGGTCGTGGTGACGGACGAAATCTTTTCCGATGGGCTGGACTACCCGCCCGAAACCGCGCGGTATATCCGCGACCTTGCGGCACTCAACCGCGCGCTTGCCGCGCGGGCGGATGCGGTTTATGAATCGGTCTGCGGCATTCTGCTGCCGCTGAAAGGGGAGAAAAACGCATGAAAAGCGCATGGAGCGGTCTGCTGGTCGCGTTTTCGATGTATTCGGCGGTGCCCGTGCCGCAGGTGCAGTGGGAAAAACGCACGATGCGCTGGGCGCTCGGCTTTTTGCCGCTGGTCGGCGTGCTGATCGGTGCGCTCGAATGGTTGTGGTTTCTGTTTTGCACGCGCTTTGCCGCGGACGGGCTGTTTTACGCGGTTGGGGCGGCGCTTATCCCGCTTTTCGTGTCGGGCGGCATCCATCTGGACGGCCTGTGCGACACTTGTGATGCGCTCTGCTCCTATGGAGACCGGGAAAAGCGGTTGGCAGTTTTGAAAGACCCGCATGTTGGCGCGTTTGGGCCGATGTGGCTGATTGCGTTCCTGCTGGCCGAGGTCGGCTGTTTTGCGCAGATTTACGCGCGTCCCGCGCTGCTGCCGCTCGCGGTCTGCGGGTTTGCAATCGCGCGCGCAATGGGTGGCTGCAAGGTGGTTCTGACGCCGTGCGCGAAAGACAGCGGCCTTGCGCATCTGTTCGCGGAGAACAGCGACAAAAAAGTGGTTGCCGTTGCGCTGATCGTCGAAGTGCTGCTCTATCTGACCGTTACCGGGCTGCTGGTGTATGCCGTGCCGCACGGCCTGACGGCGGCTACCGTGCTGATGGCGGTGCTGCTGGTGTGGCATGGTGTGCATGAGCACATGACCCGCAGCATTTTCGGCGGCATTACGGGCGACCTTGCCGGATTTTACATTTCGGTATCCGAACTTTTGGCGCTTGCGTGCGCCGCGCTGGGAGGGCTGATGCTATGACGGTATTATGCATCGGCGGGGCGCATCAGGGCAAGGCCGCGCTGGCGCGCGCGCTGTATCCCGCGCTGCCGCTTGTCGAAAACCTGCACCGTCGCGTGCGGGAGGAACTCGCCGCCGGGCGCGACCCGATGGCGCTGCTGAACACGTTACGCGGCCATGCCGTCACCTGTGACGAGGTCGGCTGCGGCGTGGTGCCCATTGACCGCGCGGACGAAGCTTACCGCGAGGCGGTCGGGCGGCTGTGCTGTGCGCTGGCTGCCGAGGCGGATGCGGTCATCCGCGTGACCGCGGGCATCCCGCAATATATCAAAGGAGAGAAACCATGTACCTGACCTGTGCCGTGCTGCTCGGCTTTCTGCTGGATACTGTGCTGGGCGACCCAAACACCGGTCTGCATCCCGCCTGTCTCATTGGGCGGTTGGTGTCGCTGACCGAAAAAATCCTGCGGCGCGTGTTCCCCAAGACGAAAGGCGGCGAGACCGTCGCGGGCGTGCTGCTGTGGCTGATTGTGTGCGGCGTCAGCTTCGCCGCGCCGTTTTTCGCACTGCGTTGGCTGCGCGGACAGAACTTCTGGCTGGGTTTTGCGGCGGAGTCGCTGCTGTGCTGGCTGATTCTCGCGCGAAAATGTCTAGCCGACGCGGGAAAGCATGTTTACCGCGCGTTGGGGCAGTCGCTGGACGATGGGCGCAAGGCGGTCGCGATGTACGTCGGCCGCGACACCGGAGAACTGGACGAGGCGGGCGTCATTAAAGCCGCGGTTGAGACGGTCGCGGAGAACACGACCGATGGCGTGGTTGCGCCGCTTGTGTTCCTGCTCATCGGCGGCGCGCCGCTGGGACTGCTGTATAAGGCAGTCAACACACTCGACTCGATGGTGGGCTACCATAACGAAAAATATGAGTATTTCGGCAAGTTTTCCGCCCGCATGGACGATATCTTCAACTTTATCCCCGCGCGGCTGTCCGCTGCCTGCCTGATTGCAGCGGCGGGAATGCTGAGGCTGGACAACCGTAATGCGCTGCGCATTTGCCGGCGCGACCGGAACGGTCACAAAAGCCCGAACGCCGGGCAGACCGAGTCCGCGTGCGCGGGCGCGCTGCATATCCAGCTTGGCGGGGATGCAGGCTACTTCGGCAAAACGGTGAAAAAAGCGTCGTTCGGCGACCCCGACCGTGTGGTGCGCCGCACGGATATTTTGCAGACCTGTGACCTCATGAGTATGGCGAGCGTCCTCGCGCTGGTGCTGTGCGCGATGCTGCGGCTTCTTTTCGGCTGGCCGCCGCTTGCCTGACAGAAAGGAGATCCTATGCCCGAATATGTACACGGCGGCGACGTGTATTCCTTTTCCGCGCGCTTTGGCGGCGCGCCGGTCGATTTGTCAGCGAATATCAACCCTTCCGGTATTCCAGAGCGCGTCAAACAGGCGATGCATGACGCGGTCGATGCCTGCACGCAGTACCCCGACCCGTTCTGCCGCGCGGCGCGGCAGGCAATCGGCGCGGCAGAGGGTGTCGATCCCGACCGGATTTACTGCGGCAGCGGCGCGGCGGATGTGCTCGACCGTCTGGCGGTCGTGCTGCGTCCCAAAACGGCCTTGCTGCTCGCGCCGACCTTTGCGGAGTATGAGCGCACGCTTGCGGGTGCGGATTTACGCTTTCACCCACTGCGCGCCGAGGAAGAATTTGCCGTGACGGAACGGATGCTGGACGATATCACGCCGGAACTCGACGCGGTCTACCTGTGCAACCCCAACAACCCGACCGGACGAACAATTGCCTCCGCGCTGCTGCGCGAAATCGCCGCGCGGTGCGCGGGAGTAGGTGCGCGGCTCGTGGTGGACGAGTGCTTTCTCGATTTTGTGCAGGGCGGCGAGACGCTGGCGCCCTATCTGGACGAATTTCCGTCGCTTGTGCTGCTGCGGGCGTATACTAAGATGTGCGCTGTGCCGGGCGTGCGCTTCGGCTGGTGCATGACAGCGGACAAGGCGCTGATCGAGGGCTTGTACCGCGTGGGGCAGCCGTGGAACGTGTCGGTCATCGCGCAGGCATGCGCGGTGGCGTGCGCGCAGGAGCGCGGTTTTGCGCAGGAGAGCGCCGTGCGGATTGCAGACGAGCGCGCGTATCTGTCCGCGCAGCTGTCCGCGCGCGGGCTTTGGGTCTGTCCGGGCAAAGCGAATTTTCTGTTGTTCCGCGCGCAAGACGCGGACTTGCAGGAAAAACTGGCGCGGCGCGGCATTCTGATACGCGACTGCTCCAATTATCGTGGCCTGACGCGCGGGTATTACCGCACAGCGGTCAAGACCTGCAAAGAGAGCGACGCGCTGCTTGCGGCGCTCGATGCAATTCAAAAGGAGGAAAGCTGATGGCGCGGTGCATCATGGTGCAGGGCACCTGCTCGAACGCGGGCAAAAGCCTGCTTTGCGCGGCGCTCTGCCGCATTTTCCGGCAGGACGGCTGGCGCGTCGCGCCGTTTAAGGCGCAGAATATGGCGCTCAATTCCTATATTACAGCAGACGGCGGTGAAATGGGCCGCGCGCAGGTTGTGCAGGCTGAGGCTGCGGGCATTGCGCCCGATGTGCGCATGAACCCGATTTTGCTCAAGCCGACGAGTGACGTCGGCTCGCAGGTCATTGTGATGGGCGAGGCGCGCGGCAACCGCACCGCCCGCGAATACTGGGGCGATAAAAAGGCGCTGCTGCCGGTGGTCAAGCAGGCATATGACAGTCTGGCCACCGAGTATGATATCATCGTCATTGAGGGCGCGGGCAGTCCGGCAGAGATCAACCTCAAGCAAGACGATATTGTCAACATGGGGCTGGCAAAGCTGGTGGACGCGCCTGTGCTGCTGGTGGGTGATATCGACCGCGGCGGCGTGTTCGCCTCGCTTTACGGCACGGTGAAACTGCTCGAACAGGACGAGCAGGCGCGTATCCGCGCACTCATCATCAACAAATTCCGCGGCGACGTGGAGATTTTGCGACCGGGCCTTACGCAGCTGGAAGAACTGACCGGCAAACCGGTCGCGGGCGTGGTGCCGTATGGGCGGTTCGACATTGACGACGAGGACAGCTTATCCGAGCGGCTGGACGGTGACGCGCGCAGCGCGGTGGTACGAATTGCGGTCGTGCGGTTGCCGCGGCTCTCGAACTTCACAGACTTTGCCGCGCTCGAAAGAGTACCCGGTGTGGGTGTCTATTACGCGGACAAGCCTGCGCAGCTGGAGGGCGCAGACCTGATTATCCTGCCCGGCACGAAAGCGACGCTTTCCGACCTGAAATGGCTGCGCGAGAGCGGCATGGAAGCGCAGATTTTGAAGCAGCATGCGGCGGGTACACCGGTGTTTGGTGTATGCGGCGGTTTTCAAATGCTGGGGCGCACGGTTTCCGACCCGGAAAATACCGAAGGCGGCGGCAGTCTGCGCGGGCTTGGCCTGCTGCCCGTGGATACGGTGTTCCGTCCGCGCAAGACCACGGTGCAGGCGCGCGGCGTGGTCGGCGCGCTGTCCGGCGTGCTCGCGGGGCTGTCGGACGCAGCGGTGGAAGGATATGAAATCCACATGGGTGAAACCGAGCGTGATGCGGCGGCTTTGCTGTTCTCCACGCTCACACGCGCGGACGGCACAGTGGTTTCGGACGGCTGTCAGGCGGAAAACGCCTACGGCACTTATCTGCATGGTGTGTTCGACGCGCCGGGCGTTGCGCTGAGACTGGCGCAGGCGCTTGCTACGCGCAAAGGGGTGTCGCTGGACGATGCAGCGTACGACACCGCAGCGTATAAGGAACAGGAGTACGACCGCTTGGCGGACACCATCCGTCAGGCACTCGATATGGATTTGATTTACCGGATTTTGGAGGGAAACGCATGACAAACAAGGCTTGTGTACACCTGTACTGCGGCGACGGCAAGGGAAAGACGACCGCGGCGGTCGGTCTGGCGGTACGGTTTGCGGGACGCGTCGGCAAGGTGGTGCTGGCGCAGTTTTTGAAGGATGGCACCTCGGGCGAATGCCGCACGCTGGCAAAGCTCGGCAATGTCACGATGCTCGCAGCCAATCCGGTGCGCAAATTCTCCTTTCAGATGACGGACGACGAGAAAAGGCAGACGGCGGACGCGATACAGCGCACCTTCGTCGCTGCGACCGGTTACGCGGTGCGCGAGGGCGCGGGGCTGCTCATCCTCGACGAGGTGTGCGCGGCAATCTCCTGCGGTTTTCTGGACGAACAGGCCGTGCTGGACTTTCTGGACAGCCGTCCGGATACGCTTGAGGTCGTGCTGACCGGACGCGACCCGTCGGACGCGCTCCAAGCGCACGCGGACTATATCACGGAAATGGCAAAGCGCCGCCATCCCTTTGACGGTGGCATTGCCGCGAGGGAGGGAATCGAATGGTAAACGGACGCATGGCGCCTGCCGAGATCGAAAAGCGCAGCTTTGAAATCATCACCGCCGAACTCGGCGGACGTACCTTTGCGCCGGGTGTGTCCGAGGTAGTCAAACGCGTCATCCATACGACGGCGGACTTTGACTATGCGGACAAACTGTGTTTTTCGGAAAACGCAGTTGAGCGGGCAAAAGCCGCGCTCGAAGCGGGTGCAACGGTCGTGACCGATACCAATATGGCGCTGGCGGGCATCAGCAAGGGAACGCTCGAAAAGCTCGGCGTGCGGGCGGTCTGCCTGATGGCGGATGCGGACGTTGCGCGCGAGGCCAAGGCGCGCGGCGTAACGCGCGCGACGGTGTCGATGGAACACGCGGCGAAACTGGGTGGACCGCTCATTTTTGCTATCGGCAATGCGCCGACCGCACTCATTCGTCTGCATGAGTTGATAGAGGAGGGCGCGGTGCAGCCCGCGCTCGTGATCGGCGTGCCGGTCGGGTTTGTCAACGTGGTGGAAGCAAAAGAATTATTCATCGGCGGGGACACGCCGTATGTCATCGCGCGCGGGCGCAAGGGCGGCTCGAACGTAGCTGCCGCCATCGTTAACGCGCTGCTGTATCAACTGGTCAAGCGGGAGGGATTTTGACATGGGCAAGAAAGCGCTGATGGTGGTCAGCTTTGGCACCAGCATGCCGCAGGCGCGGCGTGCGATCGAAAACATAGAGGAACGGTTATGCGCTGCGTTTCCAGATTACGATTTCTTCCGCGCGTTCACTTCGCGGATGGTTGCCCGCAAGATCGAGCGCGAGGAGGGCGTGCACATCCCATCTCCGGAGGAACTGATGGAACATCTGGCGGATGCAGGGTATGAAGAGGTGCGCTGCCAGAGCTTGCACGTCATCTTTGGGCAGGAATACGAAAAGCTGCTTGCGCAGCTGCGGCCATACCGCGGACGGTTTGCACGGCTGCTGATTGGTCGGCCGCTTTTGTGGGACACCGAGGATTATCTGCGGCTGACGCGCGCGCTGCTGGCCGAAATGCCGCGCCTTGCATCGGACGAGGCGTATGTCTTCATGGGGCACGGCACCGAGCATCCCGCAAACGCTGCGTATGCGCTGGTGGAGAACTGTTTCCGGTACCACCGCGCCGAGCGGGTGTATGTCGGCACGGTCGAGGGCTTCCCGCATCTCGACTATGTGCTGGCGCGGCTGGATGCGCATGAGGTGACGCATGTCCATCTTGCGCCACTGATGATTGTGGCGGGCGACCATGCGCACAACGATCTGGCGGGCGAGGAAGAGGACAGCTGGAAGAGCCGTCTGGAGAGCGAGGGCTATACGGTCGAAACCCATCTGCGCGGTCTGGGCGAACTGGACGCGGTCGGGGAGATTTTCGCCGGTCATTGTCGCGCGGCGGAAGCATTTTAACGGAAAAACGATCGAACACAGCAGGAGCAAGCAGCAGCCTGCTGTGTTTTTTTCTGTCAGAAGCGCGGCGGCGCAAGGAAAAAAAGAAAAAGTTCTATTCCCACCCTTATTTTCCGTCAAAGCCCGCAAATTGTTTGGGCTATACTGGGAAAACAAGGGAGGCAGAACGAAAATGGACAAGCAAAAGACAAAGCGGGCTGCGCCGCTTGTGTTGGGCCGCGCAGCGGCATGGCTGGCGCGGCTTTGGAATGAAGAGCATTTGCATATCCTGATTACCGGGGTGCAGCGGTTTATCCTGTGCGCAGTGCTGGCGCGCGGCACGGTGTTTGGCGGGTATGCGCCGTTTGGGCTGGCAATGGCGTCGGCACTGATGGCGCGCGGCGCGGGGCTGAGCGCCATCGGCGGTGTGGTCTGCGGGCTGATGCTGTTGGGCGGCGGGATGAAAAGCGGGGTGTACATTGCAGCGGCGCTGCTGGTGCTGTGCGTGATGAGTGTATGCGCAGGGCTGCGTATCGTGCGCACGGCGTGGTTTGCGCCGATCGTTGCGGCGGTTGCGGGTGCGGCATGCACCTTTGTGTTTCTGCCGACGGGCGAAGCGCTGACTTTATCCGCTTTGCTGCCGTTTGTGGCGGTGCAGCTATTGACGCTGGGCGCGTGCCGGGTGTATGGCGCGGCGCTTTCCCCGCCGCGGGATGAAAACGACTGGCGGCGGCCGGCAACGCTGCTGGTGCTGGTGGCGACCGTGCTGCTTTCACTGTCCGACCTAAGCCTGTTCGGTCTGCTCTCTCCCGCGCGTGTGGCGGCGCTTCTGCTGACGCTTGCGGCGGCGTATCTCGGCGGGGCAGCACCCGGCGCGGCGGCGGGCGTTGCGCTGGGTGCTGCGATGGATATTGCCTGCGGTTACGGTGCGCTGTTTACCTGCTGCTATGGGCTGTGCGCGCTGGTTGCCGGGCTGTTCCGGGACAGCGGACGCGGATGGTTTGCGCTGTGTGCGCTGGGCTCCGGCCTGTGCGCGGCGATGCTGGGCGTGGAGCATGTGCTGTTTGTGCCGATGATTTTCGAGCTTTTCTGCGCGGTGGCGGCGTTTGCGGTCATGCCGCCGCTGGTGTGGGAGGCCATGCGCCACAGCTTTTTGCCCGATACGCTCATGGGAGAGGCTGCGCACCGCACAGTGCGGCAGGCGGTTGGAAAATGCGCCACCGAAGCGGCGCAGGCGTTTTATGAATTGTATCTGGCGATGCTGAACGGCATCAGCGAGGGCAAAGCCGCGGGCGATCAGAATGTGCGCGCGGTGTTCGACCGCGCGAGCGACCGAGTCTGCAAAAACTGCGTGCTGTGCTCCCAGTGCTGGCAGCGCGACTATGTGACAACGCTTGCCGCGCTCAACGATGTGACCCAGCCTATGCTCAAGCGTGGGCGGGCGGAGCTTTCGGATTTTCCCTATCACTTTGCCTCGCGCTGCGTGCATCTGCCCGAACTGATGCGCGCGATCAACAGCGCGTTGTTTGCGCTGCGCGAGCGCCAAAGCCTTCGGCGGCAGCAGGAGGAAAACCAGAGCTTACTGGCGCGCCAATATGCGGGCATTACGGATATTCTTCGTCAGCTGGGCGCGGAGGCGACGCAGGATGTGACTGCTCAGCCCATGATGGAGCGGCAGATCCGGCGGTATGCGGCGGCATTCGGTTGGATCGACCGCGTGTGTGCGGTGCGCGACGCGCAGGGTCGGCTGGCGATTGAGCTGTACGGCGAGGGTATCGAGGATGTGCTGCGGCAGGGCGAGGGCTTTTCAGCTGGTTTGAGCGCGCTGCTCGGCGTGACGCTGACCACGCCCAAAAGGGTGGAGGATGAGCTGGGGCCGCATGTGGAAATGCGCGAGCGCGCGCCCTTTCGCGCGGTCGTCGGCATCGGGCGGCAGCAAAAGGAGGATTCCGCCGTATCGGGCGACAGCGGCTGCTATTTCCTGACCGATGCGGGTATTGCCTGCCTGCTGCTATCCGACGGCATGGGGTCAGGGACAGCAGCGCAGCAGGATAGCCGTATGCTGATTACTTCGCTCGAACGCTTCCTGCGCGCAGGCATCACGATCGCGGATGCGCTCAAGGCGGTGTCGCCCGCGCTGCGGCTGCGCTCGGACGGGACGCGGTTTACTACGCTGGATGCGTTGACACTCGATCTGTTCACCGGGCGGGCGGAGAGCCTCAAGTGCGGCGCAGCACCTTCGTACCTGCGTCTGGGCGGGCAGTGGAAGATGCTGACTGGAAAGGCGCTGCCCATTGGTCTGGCTGAAGAGGATGCGTTGGGCGAGCCGGTGCCGCTGCGGTTCGGGCATGGTGACCTATGCATTTTGCTGTCCGATGGCATTTCGGACGGCATGGACGACGGCTGGGTGCGGGAAACCCTGCAAGCCCATGCGGAGGACAGCCCGAAAGAGCTGGCGATGCATCTGGTCACGGGTGCGGCAGGTCGAGGACACGACGACGACCGCACCGCGCTGGTGATGCGGGTGGAAAAAATGTGATGGTTAAATCCCTCCCTTTGTGGCAATACTTGCTGCAAAAGGGAGGGATTTGCTATGGTGAAAGG
>NZ_CAWVCU010000051.1:0-13612 GCF_963927765.1 uncultured Agathobaculum sp.
CACAACCAGACTTTCGGATTCCAGCTTTTGCAGAACCGAACGAATCGGAGAGCGCGATACGCCAAATTTTTCCGCAAGACTGTATTCGCTCAGCTTTTCCCCCGGCTGATAGCGAAAGGTAATAATGTCGTGCCGCACATCCTCATAGATTCTATCTTTTATAAATTCACGACGTTTTTTTGTGTTTTCCATCGTTTACCCACCTTATTGTGCCCAAAAAATCCATGACACTTTTATCAAGAATATTACCACAATGATACATAAATGTTATCATAATGCATTCTGCCTGTCAAATTTTGAATACAAGTATGTTAGAACACCGATTCATCTTGTGTAAAATACTCAAAAATTTTTTCACATTTTGTCTTTTTTTGCTGTTGAGTCCTTCGCTGTGTCATGGTATACTAACATACAAGTTGAAGAAAACGTGCTCATTCTTTCTCCCGCGTTCATTCTGATTATTTGGCTGAACAAAGGAGGCTCTTCATTATGGCCGGTATTGTCTTAAAAGACATTAAAAAGGTGTATCCCGGCAATGTGGTCGCCGTCCATGAATGCAATCTCGAGATCAAAGACAAGGAATTTGTAATTTTGGTTGGCCCGTCCGGCTGTGGTAAATCCACAACGCTTCGCATGATTGCAGGTTTGGAAGAAATTTCGGAAGGAGAACTGTACATCGGCGACAAGCTGATGAACGATGTTGCCCCGAAGGATCGCGATATCGCGATGGTATTCCAAAACTATGCGCTTTATCCGCACATGACGGTGTACGACAACATGGCGTTTGGCTTGTCCCTGCGCAAAGTGCCCAAGGACGAGATTGATCGCGCTGTGCGCGCTGCGGCGGAAGCACTGAATCTGACCGAATACCTCAACCGTAAGCCCAAGGCATTGTCCGGCGGCCAGCGGCAGCGCGTTGCACTGGGACGTGCAATGGTGCGCAACCCTTCGGTTTTCCTGCTCGACGAGCCGCTCTCCAATCTGGATGCCAAGCTGCGCACACAGATGCGTACCGTTATTTCCAAACTGCATCAGAAGCTGGGGACTACGTTCGTATATGTAACGCATGACCAGACCGAAGCCATGACCATGGGCGACCGCATCGTGGTCATGAAAGACGGCTTTATCCAGCAGGTGGATACGCCGCAGTATCTGTATGATTTTCCGTGCAATATTTTTGTTGCGGGCTTTATTGGTTCCCCTCAGATGAACTTCATCGACGCCACCATCTCGCAGAAGGGCGACGATTTCTATCTGGATTTCCTTGGATACAGCATTGCTATCCCCAAGGATAAGGGCGGAAAGGAACTGTTCGGGCCGTATGTCGGCAAGGAACTGGTATTCGGCATCCGTCCGGAGGATTTGCACAACGAATCCCACTACATCGCAGAACACAAAGATGCCGCAATCGCAGCCACCGTTGATCTGGTTGAGCTGATGGGTGCGGAAACCTATGTATATATGGATTGCAAGGGCACCCGCCTGATGTGCCGTTCTCCCGAGCGGTTTGCGCAAAAGCACGGGGATACCGCGGAGTTTGCGATCAACATGAACAAGATCCATTTGTTCGACAAGCAAACCGAGCAGGCAATCTGCCACTAACCGCATGTTTTACAAACCGCAGGCAGCCGCCTGCGGTTTGTTGTTTCAGAGCAGAGGAGCATGATTATGAAGCTGTTTGACGTATTATACAACCGCGCGCACAAAGAAGAAGGGCCGCGCCCGCTCCAAAAAGGGATTCTGCGCTTTTTCCAGATCATTTGGATCGAATTCTGGAACCTTATCCTGCTGAATATGCTGTATGTCGTGTTCTGTCTGCCGGTCATCACCATTCCGGCGGCCACGGCGGCGTTCACCGCCGAGCTGTGCGATATGGTGCGCGACCGACCGCGCATGCTGGTACACCGGTTCTGGTCGGTATTCAAGCGTGAATTCCGTCAGGCTACCGTGCTGGGATTCATTGGCCTTCTGATTCTGGTGCTGCTGCTCGGACTGCTGACCGCTGTGCTGTTTTTCCTGCCGCCGATTTTCACCTATCTGCTGCTGCCTGCAACGGTCATTGTGCTGTTCCTGTTCGGCATGGCATGGATTTACGTCTATCCCCTGCTGGTCATCACCGACCTGCCCTTGCGCCATATCCTCAGGAACGCCGTTTCCCTATCCCTGATGTGCGCCAAGCACGCAGCTGCGGCGGTGCTGGTCTGCAGCTTGATTGCGTATTATGCGCTGCTCTACTTCCCGATTTCCATTCCTTTTTTGCTGTTTGGTGTCCTGTCCCTGCTGGGATTGGTCTGCACGTTTGCCGCATGGGCCGGTATCCGGGATCATGTCGTCGCCGAAGCGCTGCAAAACGCCAAAACCTCGCTTCTGGATGATGCAGACGAGTGGGCTGCGATCTGGAACTCTTAAACCCAAACGACCTGACAGAGTGAAATCTCTGTCAGGTCGTTTTTTGTGTGTCCGCCTCAAAACAGACCGGCTGCCATCGGCAAGCCTAGGCTCACCATCGGCACATAGGTGACCAGCAGCAAACCGATCAGGATCGCGACATAATACCACAGCATATACGGCATGACCTTGGACAGGCTTGACCGCCCGACCTTGATGGCGACAAACAGTGTGTTTCCGACCGGCGGCGTGATGTTGCCGATGCACAGGTTGTAAACCAGAATCAGGCCGAACTGCACCGGATCCATGCCGAAGGTCTTAACAACCGGTAGGAACAGGGGCGTAAAGATCAGGATCGCGGGGGTGACGTCCATGAACGTGCCCGCGATCAGCAGGATGACGTTCATAATCAGCAGAATGATGATCGGGTTCTGAGTCAGACCGAGCAGCGCGTCCGAAATCGCCTGCGGGATTTGGGTGAACGCCATCACCCAGCCGAGGATATTGGATACGCCGATGAGGAATACGACCATGCCGCTCATCTTGGCGCTTTCGACCACAATATTCCAGAACGACTGGAGCGTGATATTACGATAGCAGATGCCGAGGATCAGCGCATAGACCACCGCAATGGCAGAACCTTCGGTCGCGGTGAAGATACCGCCGATGATGCCGCCAATGACGACCACAATCAGGGACAGGGACGGAATCGCCTTAAGCGTACACACGCCGAGGTTCTTCCAATCAAACTTGCCGGGGATACCCTTGTAGCCCTTCCTGAGCGCGATAATGACCGCAACGATCATGCAGCACAGCGCCCAGATGATGCCGGGAATGTAGCCGGCCATAAACAGCGCCGCAACCGAAGTACCGCCTGCGGCAAGCGAATAGGTGATGAGCGCATTGGACGGCGGAATCAGCAGACCGGACGGAGCAGAGGCGCCATTGGTCGCTGCGCACAGCGCCTTGTTGTAGCCCTGCTCCTCTTCGCCCTTTTCGACCATGCTGCCGACTGCCGCAGCCGCCGCGGAGGCCGATCCGGAAATCGCGCCGAACAGCGCGTTTGCGCCAATGTTGGTCACAAGCAGCGCGCCCGGCAGCTTGCCGAGGATCGCCATAACGAAGTCAACCAGACGTTTGGCAATACCGCCCTGATTCATCAGATTGCCCGCCAGAATGAAGAACGGAATTGCGGTCAGGCTGAATTTGCTCATACCGACGAAGATACGCTGCGCGCCGGTGATCACCGAAACATCCAGCGGCACGGTCTGCAAAATCGCAATCAGCGAGGAAATACCGATGGAATACGAGATCGGAACGCCGATAACCAACAGGATAGCCAGCACGGCGATGATGATCAGCAAAGACTGCATTGCCATCTGTTACGCCCCCTCCTTCGTTGCATCTGCGCCGGTACCCTTGCAGATGTCCGCAATGTTCAGCACGGTATAGATCATGTTGAGCACACCGCACAGCGGCATGACGACATAGAACACGCCCACCGCGACGCCCAGCGACGAAGTCATCTGCCCCATGGCCAGCTGTGTGATCTGCACGCCGCCGTACACCAGAATAATCAGCGAGAACGCAAAAGCAACCAGCTCGCCGAAGATGCCAAGCGTCCTCTGCATCGAAGGGCTCAGCTTCTCAACGAGAATCGGGATGTTCATATGGCCGCGCTCGCCTGTGACCAGCGACGCGCCCAACAGACTTGCCCACGCGAACAGATAGGAAACCAGTTCCTCCGACCAGGACGAGGGGTTCTGCAATACATAACGGGTGAATACCTGCCAGCAGGTTAGCGCGACCATGGCAATAAAGCTCACACCCGCAAGCACATGCAGCAGCTTGGTAAGAGCATTTCTCAGCGATTTCATGTGTCAAATACCTCCTCAGGACTCGGTCGACGGATACTGCTCGTTGTATGCCTGAATCGCGTCATAGATCGGCTGCAGGTCTGGGTACTGAGCGAGCATATCCGCGTGCATTGGCGCGCAAGCCTCCTGAAAGGGCTTGGTATCGGGATACAGGAACTGTACTCCCTGCTCGTTCGCTGCACGCTCCTTGGCTTTGGCAACCGCGTCGGTCCACTCCTCGCGCTGCACTGTGTTGACCAGCTGGAAGCCCTCTTCGAAGATCGCGCGCTCCTCCTCGCTCAGTCCGTCAAGAAAAGCAATGTTACCGATCAGAATGTCCGGAATCATCTGGTGCATGTCGTAGGAATAGTACTTGCACACATCACCATGGCCATTATCGGTCAGTGCCAGCTCGTTGTTCTCCGCGCCGTCGATGATCTTGGACTGCAACGCGGTGTACACGTCGCCAAAGCCCATCGGCGTTGCCGAGCCGCCCAGCAGATTCATCATCTGGACATTCGTCGGTGACTGCTGCACACGGATTTTGAGGCCCTTGAGGTCCGCGGGCACCTCGATCGGGGTATTGACTGTGTAGAAGTTGCGGGTACCGGCATCCAGCCATGTCACCGCCTCAAAACCTGCATCCTTTGTGGATTCGAAGATCGGGCCGGTGATGGCTTCGTCATCCATCGAAGCGTGATACGCCTCAGCGCTGGCAAACAGGTACGGCAGGTTAAACAGCGTGTAGTTGGTGCTGAAGGTTTCCAGCAGCGAATTGGATGCAACACAGAAGTTGATTGCACCGGTCTGTGTCAGCTGCACCATTTCGTTCTGGGAGCCGAGCAGCTCACTTGGGAAAACCTCCACGTTGTACTTGTCGCCCAGCTTGCTCTCGATAAACTCCTCGAAAGCCACCAGTGCGATATGTGTGGGGTGATTGGTGGACTGGTTGTGTCCAATGCGGATAATCATGCGGTTATCCGAATCCTGTCCGCAGCCGGTCAGCACAGAAGCCGACATCACAGCTGTCAGTGCAAGTGCCAGCACTTTTTTGAAGGTTTTCATCGTGCAGACGTTCCTCCTGTTCTTCATCTCTTTTATTTCTCACCTGAGCCGCAGCCGCGCGATGATTTCGTCACTCTTTCAGCCTTTCCAAATTTTCCTCCAATCATACCCACCCGATCAATATTGCATCAAACCTTGGTTTCCTTGCAAAAAAGTCCCGGACCGTATGCTATACGGTCCGGGACTTATACATGCTGTATCAGAGTGCTGATTCGTTTTTCTCCAATGGCTTATGCCTGCCGGCGCACCTTTCGGATCACCTTCGCCGGTACGCCGCCCACCACGGTATTCGGGGGCACATCCTTTGTAACCACTGCGCCCGCAGCAACGATCGCGCCGTCGCCCACGGTCACGCCGGAAACAATGGTGACGTTTGCGCCGATCCAGACATTCTTCCCGATCACGATCGGCGCGGGATGCAGGATATGCCGCAGCGCCGGGTCCTCATCATGGTTGAGTGTCGCCAGCACAACATTGTGCCCGATGAGTGCACCGTCACCGATCTCAATCCCACCTTGATCCTGAAAGTGGCAACCGGTGTTGATGAACACATTTTTGCCCACCTTGATATTCTTGCCGTAATCCGTGTGAAACGGCGGGAACAGGCAGAAGGTTTCATCTTCCGGCTGGCAAATCAGTTCAAAAAAACGGCGGCGGACTTCCTCCGGTTCAAAATACCTGCTGTTCAGTTCCATCGTCAGCCGCAGCGCCCGCTGCGAAGCTTGCCGCATTGCCTCCGGATCATCCAATCCTTTTTCGATTTCTTTCCGGTCTGCGATATTCATTTGCTCGCTCCTTATCCTCGTTTTTCTTTTATTGTAAGCCGCCGCCCACTAAATAGCAAATGCTTATGCCATATAGACTTTTATGCTCGTAAAGCATATTGATGGATATAAAAAACCGGCATCCGCTTTGACAGATGCCGGTTTTGGCGGAAGTGAACAGGCTCGAACCGCTGATCCTCTGCTTGTAAAGAATCAAAAATGAGAGATCAACCACAGGGCTTTACAGATTGTACTCGTTGCAGAAGCGCATCAGGATTGTTGCGACTTGCGCACGGGTGGCGGACTCCATCGGGCTGAGCGTGGTGGTCGTTGTGCCTTCCATGATACCGCGGTCGCAGACCCAATGGAATGCTGCAACGGCGTAATTGCTGATACGGCTCGCATCTGTATAGCCGTCCAGACTGCCGACCGTGCTGACCGAACAGCCCTTATACTGTGCGTAACGATACAGGATTGCGGCCATCTGTTCGCGAGTGATGATATCATCCGGACCGAACATGCCGTCGCCGTAGCCGATGACGATCCCCTCGGCTGCCGCCCAGCGAATGGCCTCGGTATACCACTGTCCCGCGGACACATCATCAAACTGCATGGCGTA
Source organism: uncultured Agathobaculum sp. (assembly GCF_963927765.1). Lineage (NCBI taxonomy): Bacteria > Bacillati > Bacillota > Clostridia > Eubacteriales > Butyricicoccaceae > Agathobaculum > uncultured Agathobaculum sp. Next base: position 6,693 of record NZ_CAWVCU010000051.1, read on the forward strand.
GTTGACCCCCGGTTTTCCCTCCAGACGATGAAAAATCGTAACGATCATTGCGCGGGTAGTTGTTTCGTCCGGCGAGAAGCGCGTAGCAGTCGTGCCGTTCATCAGCCCCTTATCCGTGACGAATTGCACCGCATCGTAATACCAAGTGCTACGGTATACATCGTAGTAGGGGTTGATCCAGATCTGCTCCGGCTCTTCGTAACCGATGACATATTGAGAGAAATGCGTGGTGGTGAACGTCACTTCACCGCGACTGGTGCTGTAAGTCGTGTCGCAAGCGGTCAGGTTGCCGTTGTTGTCCATATGCCAAACGACAACGCCATCCGCAGTCTGGCCGGGCTGGAGCGTGTACGGCAAGGTGACTGTCAAACGACCGCCGTCAAAGTCAGAAATGGTGGTGCTTCCGCTCTTGAACGACAGGTCGAACACCGGCGCGCTGCCCACGGCCTCTCTCTGACGACTGTTCAGCTCGCTGGTTGCGACAGGCATGACAATCAGCGTGACTGTACTGTAAGCCTGCGAAGCAACGGCGCTGATCGCATCGCTGTCCAGCGTGACCTCGGTCACATCAGAGGTAATCGTCAGTGTGACATCCGCATTCTTGCCCAGCGTTTTCAGCGAGGAGACCGGCAGCGTAACCTTTACGCCGTCCGCACGGCTGGGGGTATCCACAGCAATCACCAAGACCGGATCGGTACCATTCTTTTCCGCGGCATTGAGCACACGCTCCACTGCTGTATCCATCGTAACGGTAGGCACCGTCGCGCTGGCGGTCGAGCCGGACATAGACGGATTTACATCCGTGGTGACAGTAGACGTGCCGCCGCTGGTCGAGGGCTGTGAAACCGACGCAGAACCGTCGTCGGTTGTGCTGGAGCTGCTCGACGAACGCCGCCACAGCCTGATCGTTCCTGACAACGTGTTATAATTTGCCGAATCGGCAGGCGTGAATACCCACTTATAATAGGTGTTAACCATTACTTCGGTTGTGTCCGCTTGCTCCCATACGACCGTGCCGGGCACGCTGAAGGTACCACCCTCCGTGGTCAAGCCGGCATCAGCCAGTGTTTTTCCGCTGGTGGAAATCGCCGTGTACTGAGGCGCACCGGTTGGCGTGGCTTTGGAAATGGTCACCTGAACAGTTGTTGTGCCGGAAGCATACGCCGCATCGTCAGGCGTAAAGAATACGTTATACAGACCGCTGTCCGCCACATTTTTCGGCGGATTTTTGTCGGTGCTCCAATTCCATGTGCCGGATACCGCCTTATCGCCATCCGTGGCCGTGCCCGTGATCGTCGATGCAGGCACCGCGCTTCCAGTGTAGGTAACGCTAATCGCATTGGCTGTCAGGGTTGGGGTAATCTTTTCGCTGCCAACCAGCTTCACGGTGATCGTGTACGCTTTGTAGTTTGTGCTTTCGGCAACAGCAATCGTGACCGTGTATGCCAAACCGACTTTTACATCGCTGCCGCCGGTATAGGTCAGTTTATCTCCCTCCAGCTTCAACGCAGTGATTTCGGCATCTTGCGTTGTGGGCGTTCCATAGGATGTGCCGTCGGGCAGAGCGGGCAGAGTGACTGTGCCGCTTCTCCCGGCTACCACCGTGCTGGACACGGTCATCATTGCATTGGTCGCAGCAGCCTTGTCAATGGTGATGGTGACTTCCGCGCTGGTCACCGCATTATAATTATTGCTTGCGGCCTTGGTGGCGATGACCTTGACTGTACCCGCCTTGGTGGGGGTCAGCACATCGCCGCTTATGGTCGCGCTGCCGGTATCGTTCTTGACGGTATAGGTCACCGCGCCGTCGCCCGATCCGCCGGAGGTGGTCAGCTGAAGCGTGCTGCCGTAGGTAACGGGGCCAGTGCTGTCGATGGTCAGCGCAGCCTGCTCCGCCTTTGCAATGCGGAATATGCCTGCCGACAGCCCGGTTGCCGCGGCGTAGGTATCACCCTTTGCCACGTCAAAGGTGACCGCATAATCGCCTGCATCCTGAGGCGCGGTCGTTGATTTTGCATAGTTTGTACCGCTTGTGCCTTGGTAATATACCGTAATGTCCCCCATGCCCGCAGCGGAAACCTTCGCTTGTACGGTTGCTGTTTTTGGTTGCCCGTCATAAACGGCGTCCTGCGGCAGCGTGATCGAGAAATCCGCAGCAGAGGGCTTTTTCAGCACCTTGATACCGGTAACCTTTGCCGTTTTCCCCTCAAAAGTGATGGTGACCTCTGTCGTATCAGCTGCCATGGTCTGCGGCTCCACGGTATAGCCGGTTACCGCAACAACGCTCATATCGTCGTAGGTTGCGGTGACCACCATGCCTGTCGTGTCAAACGTCTCGCCTTCGATATATTCCTTCTTGGTCGGCGGCGTTGTGACAGCAATGCTCTGAACCACTTTCGCAGCCGTCGCGGGGAAGGTCTTGGTGATGACCAGCGTGTTACCACTTGGTCGGACATTGCCCCCACTTTCGTTATTGACCGTCACCGCAACAGAGTCAGCGAAGTTCTGATCTGCGCCGCTGTTCAGGGTCAAGGTGATCTGTGCAGTGTAAACCGTGCCGGCTTCCGCATTGCCGGCGACCGCCGCACCCGTAACCGAGGTGTCTTTATACCATTTTACCTCGCCTGCAATATCGCCGGCGTGCTCCTTTACGGTCGCATTGGAAGTCAGCTCCTGTCCGGTGACCGGCGCAGCCACTTCCACGCTTACCGCACTGATGCTGATCGAATCGGCCTTGGTGATGATGACCAGCGCTTCAGATACCGCAGAGGCATTCACAAAATCTGTTTCTTTCACACGGGCATAAACACTATACTGCGTCGACGGCTTTAGGTTCGTAAATGTACCGGAGGTCTGCCAAGCAGCATTTTCGTCCGGAGCAGCGCCAGTGCCCTCTACGCAAGCATACTCCTGCCCGGATACCGTTTGAACGGTAATGGTGTTGTGGGTAGCGGTTGCCGTCGGTTTGGCAGGTGCCTCCGGCCCATCAGCCTTGGCAACGACACCAGCCGTGCTGGCCTCCAGCTTGCCGGAGTAGCCATCTGCCGTGACCTCAACCTTGATGGTCTTGCCGACATCCGCCGCTGCAAGGGTATAGCTTGCGCCGGTCGCTTCGGAAATCAGCTCGTTGTCACGATACCACTGGTAAGTGAAAGCGCCGTCAGACGCAGGTACCGTAATGCCGCTGGTATTCACCGTCAATTCTACGCCGTTCTTTGGCGTGCCCTCGATGGTTACCTTACCCTCGATCGGTTGGAGCGGCTCCCCAGATTCCTCATAATTTTCCGATGCCAATGTGAGGATGTCGTTACCATATAGGTTCTTCGTATCTTGATCATAGGTATAAGTAATGCTATTGAATTCATTAAAGGTGAATTTGTAATTGGTAGCAACGCTGCCCTCTGTGCCTGCAAGGAACAGCCCGCCATCCTTGCCAACGGTACCCTCATCGCTGTTGGTCACGTCGACCAGATAGTTTTTCCCATCCAGCGTGACAACATTCCACATATGGGCTTCCGGTATGCCTCCCATCACGGTATAGCAAACCGTATTCGGATCATCAAATTGCGACAAATCGCAAAGATACTGGAACGCCTTGGAATAGCCCTCGCAAACGACATTTGTATCAGGATTACCGTCAAATACATAGATCAGCTGCCATGGATCGCCGTAGCCGCTGGCCGATTCATTATACGATGTTAAATCGCAGATTTCCTGCTTATAGGACAGCAGCTTTTCATAATCCGATTCTCCTGCATGGTTTTGGACAATCTGCTTTGCGTTCGCGGCTGCGGTTTCCGCAGCCTGACTTTTAGAAGCGCTGACTTGCAGATTATTGCCATCTTGATACGCTGCCGCTACGGTAAAACGGAAATTTCCGATTTTCGCAGATGCGATTCCATCGCTGGCTGTAGGGGATACTGAACTGTATCCTGCACCAGCAGTTTTATCATACCAATACAGCTCATACGGGCAATCAACCATCAAGCAGTCCAGTATTGTTCCAAACTGCTCCTGTAATTCAGTCTTCAGTTGCGTCGTATTTGTTGTAGTTGTCTCCCAGCTAATGGTAAAAAAATTGCTGGTATCGCTACTTCCTATTGTCGGGTAGAATGTCGTCGATCCACCCTGCTGCGCAACCTCCGTAATCTTCTGTTTCAGCCCGTCATAGATCGCTTTTTGATCGGCGCTCAGCATCCCGCTGTTTTCGCCGTAGCTACCAAACAGCGATACGCCGTATTCCGGGTACAGCAGCTGCTGCACATACCCTGCAAACAACGCATCGTTGTCCGGCAGATCCGTGTCCGATGTATCGACTGTGACGGTTTCGATTTCAACCGTCTGACCCGATTGGGACTCCATTGGCTCGTCCGATCCCGCCGCCAGCGCTGTTGTCGGCAGCATTCCCAACAGCATCGTCAGCGTCAGCAACATAGCCAAACCTTTTTTCCTCATACTGGTTTCCTCCTTTATATTTGTCTGGCAGTCTGGTTGTTCGATTGAGGATTTCTCTCCACCAAAGAGGGTCGCCTCCATTTGACCGCATGCGCGGGGATATATTTACAATATTTGCTTATATTATAGTCCGAAATCCCAAAAACTTCAATGTTCCTTTCTTTGTTTTTGGATATTTTTCATATAATTTCAAGCCACTTTCGACACATCTTTGCAACGTCGCGGATGGGAGCAAGCACGAATCCCCGGATTGTGCAGAGCTAATCCAACATCACGACCACGCTGAGCATTTTTACCCATGTCATCCCAGCACTGAAAGCAGAAAAAAGCCGTGCGTATCTGACACCAATACGCACGGGAGTTTTGAGATGTTCGCCACTATAGGATTTCAAAATTACAAACAAAAAATCGGTATAAAGCAAAAAAACTTGCATTATTCAAAGAATAATGCAAGTTTTTGTTGGTGGAAGTTAACGGGCTCGAACCGCTGACCCTCTGCTTGTAAGGCAGATGCTCTCCCAGCTGAGCTAAACTTCCATATGGTGACCCGTGCGGGAATCGAACCCGCGTTACCGCCGTGAAAGGGCGGTGTCTTGACCGCTTGACCAACGGGCCAAGGGAAATGGTAGCGGTAATTGGACTTGAACCAATGACCTTTCGGGTATGAACCGAACGCTCTAGCCAACTAAGCTATACCGCCATACTCACTTTCCTGCGTCGCCCGTTCGCCGGCGACGATAGTTATTATAACTCATGTTCTATGTAGTGTCAAGGGTTTTTTCAAGATTTTATGAATTTTCTTTTTCCAAGTTGTCGAGCACCTGTTCATAGAACGCTTCATCCCAAACATGGGTCTTGGAAAGCTCCTCTGCCGTCAACAGGAAAAACTGATCTGAGACATATTCGCCGCGATCCGGCACCGGGTCGTCAAAGGTGCAGTCGATGAAATAGGTCTGTCCGTCTATGCGCACGGCGTTCCAGCCATGGTTCATCTCCTCGGAAGCAACATAGATGGCTTCGATCCCCGCCGCCTCGCACAGCATCTCATATGCGCGGCCATAGCCCGCGCACACCGCGCGATGATCCAGCAGGGCACCGTCTGCCGCGAAGGGAGCGGAGGCGCCGTCTGGAGCCGTCTGCGCCGCCGTATCGGTATCATAGCGGCATATGCGTACCAGCGTGTCATGCAGCGCGCGCAGCTTCTGCTCCTCGGTCATGTCCGGCGTTATGCTTTCCGCTGCGAGCGCCTCGGCATAAGTTTCCGCCTGCTGCTGACGTGCCTGCCGGGATACCTCCACGCGCAGCTGGGTGGTCTGGTTGGGGCGCACGGTCGCATGCAAAGAAAACGCAAATGGATAACGTGCCTCCAGCGCCCGGTAGACCTCATCCGGATCTACCTCCTCGGTGCGGAACAGCACCCCGTCACCGCCTGCCTGCGCATCCTCCTCCAGCAGCGCTGCCGCCTGATGTGGATTCTGCACATGCGGCGACACCGCCAGCGGATACCACCAGACCGCCGCTCCGCCGGCCAGCAGCAAAACCAACAAAAACCCGGCCAGCCGCTTCATGCTTTCCCTCCTTGCAAAAAAGCAAGCGGACGGTCAAGCCGTCCGCCCGCATCGCTCTCTCATTACATCAGCTTCACAGTATAGTATACCGCTGTGATGAACAGATATGCCGCCGCAACACCCATTGCGATCAACATATGGGTCGGTGCAAACAGCACCGCCGCCACCAGCACCGTCATCAGCACCGGCGTAATCGCCAACATGGTATACGCATTCTTGCTGAACTGTATGCTGACCTTTTTCCCTTTGTTCGTGACCTTTGCATTCTTCCCGCGCAGCGTTGCCACGCAAACCAGCTGCACAACCGTCAGCACGACCGCAGCGCCCAGCGCGGCATAGGACATCCAAACATAGCTGGCACTATCCAGCGCACGGTGTACCAGCCACATCAGCGCAACGCCCACACCGGTATCCAAGGCAATGAGGAAAAACTCCCGCGCATAAGAATGATATACGAGATAATACACTGCCAGCACCGGCAGCGCCACATACAGCAGCTTGATCGGGCCGGTACCCAGATACATAATAGCCGCCATGGCAACCGCCATCACCACACTGACGATCAGCACATTTCGTCCGCACACGATGCGGCGATCAGCCGACCGCTTGCCGGAAGCTTCGCGCACCAGCAAAACAATGCCGCAAATGGCGCCCAAAACGCCGATTCCCAGCAGGATTTTGGAAACCAGCATACCGGTTGCCCAAGTATTGCCGTAGTCCATCAGACGCTGTACGATCATCAGCACCAGCACGCCCAACAGGCAGACGCTGAATACCGTCAGCACCTTATTGGTGGTATATTCTTCTTCACTGATTGGCTTTTTGCCCACATTGCTTTTAGCCAATGCCTACACTCCCTCTTTTTTGTTCTTACATGTTTCCGCCTGCATACAGCAC
>NZ_CAWVCU010000052.1:0-26486 GCF_963927765.1 uncultured Agathobaculum sp.
CTATTCAATTTATAGTTATTGTTACTTCGATCAGCGTCGCTACTGTCGGCGTTGTCCATAGTAAGTCTTTCAATTCCCTTCTTTGAATAATTTGCTTTTTATTATATAGGGAAACCCGCAAGAAGTCAAGGCTGAATTGGGAAGTTCATACTAATTTTAATTTTGAGCGTTTCAAGTTCTCTTTTATAACATGGAAATTTAGATTCACTGACGTTTGCCTATCTTTTATTAAGAAATTAAAGAAAATAAATTCATAGATTACCGCAAAGGTTTTTGTAAAAAACACCCTTGACAAATTTCTTTCCAGAATCAAATAGGTATTCATTTGCCCTACTCGTTCTATCAATTGCCCTGCCAAAAACATATAGAGCGACCCACCAAATACCGCACCGCTTACCACAATGCCAATAATCGTACTTCGCCTTTTTATAAACCACCGGTTGATAATCGATGTACACGTGAGATGTCCACCATAGGCAATGATAAATCCGCTAATTCCGTTAAAAACATAAACCATCCACGGTGCAGTTGCAAACGCATTGATCAACATGAAAGCCGCACAAACGCATGTGCCAAAGAATAATACAGTCCGCGGAGAAAACTTTTTCAACACAGATCCGGATGACATAGCTGCTAAAAAAGCGATTATTGTACCAACAGAACTAGAGCCAGCTAACACGGCTGTAGAACACTGGAATGCTTTCAGAAAATGCGGCAACATGACACCCCATAAATAGCAGGATCCTAAATGCGCAAGCACAACCAGCATACAGCCAACCGCTACCTTTTATCCAGAAAATTTCTCTTTCGTGGCGCCCATAGTTTTCCTCCCTTCAACAAATAAGCCTGACCGGCTTTATTATCTATAGCAATCACTGCATTCTCTTCACTTTGAGCCTTATCGTTTGAGCGCAATTGCCGTTCTTGCCATTTCAGCAATTTTTTCCGCGCACAAACCGTAGGCTTTCAGCACTTGCGGCGCCTTACCGCTGCGTCCAAACTGATCTTGTACGCCGTTACGAATCACCGGAACCGGACAGACTTCGCTCACATACTCGCAAACAGCGGCTCCCAGGCCGCCGAGCACATTTGCCTCCTCCGTTGTTACGATGCAGCCGGTTTCCTGCGCTGCTTCCAAAACCGCCTGCTGATCCAGCGGCTTGATCGTATGCATATCCAGCACGCGCGCATGAATCCCGTCGGCAGCAAGCATCTCCGCGGCTGCAAGCGCCATCTGGACCATCATCCCGTTTGCAATGATTGTCACATCCGACCCTTCTCGCAGTTTCGCAGCTTTGCCCGATTCAAACCGATATCCCTCAATGGTATCCGTCACGGTCTCTACTGCCAAACGCCCCAAACGCATGTATGCCGGACCTTCGTAATACAGCAGCGCCTCCGTTGCCAAGCGCATTTCATGACTATCGTAGGGGCACAGCACCATCATGCCCGGGATCGCCCGCATCAGTGCAAAATCTTCAATACATTGATGCGTCGCGCCGTCTTCCCCTACACTCAAACCGCCATGCGAACCCACCACTTTTACATTTAAATGCGGATAGCAAACGGAATTGCGCACCTGCTCCCACGCACGGCCCGCAGCAAACATGGCAAAAGTATTGACAAACGGTTTGAGACCGCAGGTTGCCATACCTGCGGCAACCCCCACCATATTGCATTCCGCGATGCCCATATCGAAGAAACGCTCGGGATAGTTTTTCATAAAGCCTTTGGTCATGGTTGCACCTGCCAGATCCGCATCAAAAACAACCAATTCCGGATATTTCTCTGCCAGCTCTACCAGCGCATCTCCATAAGCTGCACGCGTTGCGATTTTTTCAGCCATTTTTATCCCTCCAGTTCCTTGAGCGTTGCTTCCAGCTCTGCCCGGGCCTGTGCATACTGTTCATCATTCGGCGCTTTACCGTGCCAGCCAGCGTCATTTTCCATGAAGCTAACGCCTTTGCCCTTAACCGTCTTGGCCAAAATCATGGTCGGCTTTCCTTTTATGCTCTCTGCCTCTGCAAACGCGTTTTCAATTTCCTCATAATCATGGCCGTCCACTTTGATGACGTGCCATCCAAACGCTTCAAATTTCTGATCCAGCGGTTCGGTGGGCATGACGTCCTCGGTTTTGCCGTCAATCTGCAATCCGTTTACATCCACAACCGCACACAGATTATCCAGCTTGAACTTTGCAGCCGTCAGCATCGCCTCCCATACCTGCCCCTCGGCAACCTCGCCGTCACCCATGATGGCATAAACACGGTAGCTTTTTTTGTTATACTTTCCTCCCAAGGCCATGCCAACCGCAGCGGAAATGCCTTGCCCCAAAGAGCCGGTGGACATATCCACACCAGGCACATGCATTTCCACATGACCCGACATATGACCATCAATCGACCGGAACATTTTCAGATCTTCTTCCGGGAAAAAGCCTCGCAGGGCAAGAACCGAATACACCGCCGGGGAACAATGCCCCTTCGACATCACGAAACGATCCCGATCCGGATCATGCGGCTGATTCGGGTCAACACGCATTTCATCAAAATACAGCGTTGTCAATATGTCCATACAGCTCAGCGAACCACCCGGATGTCCCGAGGCCGCATCATGTACCATTTGTACCGCCAGCATGCGGGCTTTGGTTGCTTGAATGGACAACTCTTGCAGCTTCTTTTTTTCCATTGATTTATCCATCCTTTCGTGGAAATCACGGTTGCTGAAAGCATTTCAGACAAACATGCTGAAATGCATCCGTTATGTTGCACAGATCGGTATATGAAATAAAAGTCAAACTGGAAACGCCAAAGTACGCCTCCATCTCCGACAACGGCATTTTCTGTGCCAGAAGGTCCCGCTGCGGCATACAACCATATGGGCAGGACGATGCGCAAAGCGAAGTCGGAATTAAAATATGAATTTCTGCCACACCCTGCTGCTTTAATCGTTGGCAAACTGTTTTGAGCGTTGTGCCCGTAAAAATCGCTTCATCCACCAGCGCAATCTTTTTACCTTCTAGCAAGTCTGGCAGCAGCAGCATATTATCCAGAATCATGCGTTCCCGCATCTGCTGGTCGGGTTCCCATAAGGTGCGCTGTCGCCCGTCCCGCTTGACCAGTGCCTGCAAATACGGCACACCAAGCGATTCCGCCGCACCCATCGCATAATACAACCCAGAGTTTGGCACCGGAACAATATAATCCAGCCGATTTGCCAGCGTCTTTTTTGCCTTTTCACCCAGAAAGCGCCCCAATCGATACCGAAAGCATCCTATCTGTGCTTTTCCTTCCAGTTCAGCCGGACTACAGGTATACAACAGGCGAAGGGCGCAAATTTCATTCAATTGCTGTTTCATGAATATATCCTCTTATTTTTTCACAGCCCCACCCTGATTTGTGAAACGGATGGGGCTGTATACCTTACATCTGATGCAACTTTCAGACAATCAAAAAACTTATTTCAGCATCTCCCGCACTGTTTTCTTAATTCCTTCCGGGCCAAAGCCATAATGATCATACAGTTCCCACATGTCACCAAGATGCGGGAATCCTTCATTTCTGGGAAGGCCCAGCGCCTTATACTTGATGCCCAGGCCAGCCTTTGCAAGCACTTCGGAAACCGCTCCGTTCAGGCCGCCAATATCCAAATGATCCTCCACGGTGATGATGACACCGGTTTCATTTGCAGCCTTAATGATAGCTTCTTCATCCAATGGCTGAATCGTGTGCATGTCCAGCACCCGTACATGGATGCCTTCTTTTTCAAGGCCATTGGCCGCCGATACCGCCAGCGCAACCGTAGAACCGCAGGCGATCACCGTCGCATCGTTACCCGGCACCGCTTCAATTGCCTTACCAACCTCAAACTTGTAATCTGTATTGGTATAAACCTGCGGCTCTTTGCCGCGTGCCACGCGAATGTTGACCGGACCCGGAATGGATTCCGTTGCACGAATTGCTTTTTTGCACTGATCCGCGTCGGAAGGGACAATACAGGTCATATTGGGCATGACACGCATGATTGCAATATCCATGATATTGTAATGTGTAGGACCGCCGCCAGAGGTCACACCTGCATGCGTGTTGATTAGCCGAACCGGAACATTCTGATATGCAATATCCGTATGCACCTGATCGAGCGTGCGCAGAGCCAGGAAGGGACCGAAACCATTTAAGAAAACCGTCTTGCCGCACAGTGCCAGGCCAGCAGCCGTACCGACCGCATTCTGCTCCGCAATACCCAATTCCACAAAGCACTGCGGGTACTTTCCCTTTAATTCCACCAGCTTGCCGGAATAAGAAGCGCCCTCTGCGGAAACGAACATATACTTAGATGGATCCGATGCCAAAATATCGGCCATTTCTTCAATATAGGCCTCTCGTGAAGATGCGCCCGTCAAGATGTTCATATGTCCAAGATTGGTTAGCTCTTCTGTAAACGTAATTCTTTCTGACATAATTTCCTTCCTCCTTACTTCTCAGCCGCGTGCGCGTCAACCGAATCAAAGCACTGCTGCAGGAATTCTTCTGTGGGAACAAAGCCCAAATGACTGGTTGCCTTTCCTTCCACACCGCCCAGCATGGTATATCCCTTAATCGTGTGGGAGATAATCGCAATCGGCTTGGACGGCGTCTGAGAATCAGACGGCGGCAAAGAATGCAGTGTCCGCACAATATCTTCCATATCGTGGCCATCCATTTCCAAAACGTCCCAGTTGAAGGCTCTCAGCTTGTCCGCCAACGGCTCCAAATTCATAACATCTTTCACCGGACCCATGCAGGAGCACTTATTATAGTCAATAATCAAAACCAGATTACCAAGCTGATAGTGCGCCGCAGCCATGATGCCTTCCCATACGGAACCCTCATCCATTTCACCATCACCGGTCATGCAGATCACGCGATAATTTCTCTTATCCACACGTCCGGCAACCGCCATGCCAAAAGCAAGCGATAAACCATGGCCCAGCGATCCCGTCGATGCCTCAATGCCATCAATGTAGTGCATATTCGGATGCATACCAAATTTGCCATCGATCTTATTGTAGCCGTTCCAGAGATCTTCGTGCGTGTACAGCCCTTTATCGACCAAAATATTGTAGAGCACGTGACCGCAATGCCCCTTACTCAGTATAAAACGATCACGATCGGGATCGTGAATTTGCTCCGGCGACCAATTCATGAAATCATAATAGAGCGCCACAGCAACATCCAGCATGGAATTACCGCCACCCAGATGCGCATAACCGATTTTGTTCGTCGTCACATACATATCCTTGCGGATCTGTACAGCTTTTTCTTTTAACGCTTTTACTTTTTCCATATCGACTGCCATGAAAAATACCTCCTATATGTTTTATCAGTCAGTACAGCGTTTCACCGCCGTCTACAATGATATCTGTGCCCACACAGAAAGCAGCTAGGTCGGTCGCTAAAAACGCGACTGTTGCCGCAACATCCTGCAAATAACCAAACCGGCCAATCGGGATCTTCTCGACTGCATTACGCATCATGCATACCGGGATCGGATCGTGGATACCGGAGAGCACAACGCCCGGACTGACGCTATTAATGCGGATTCCATATTTGATGTATTGCAGCGCCATTGCGTGGGTCAGATGAAGTGCCCCGCCCTTGGACACATGATACGCATAGCCAAAATCATCTTTCCAATTGGTGTTCACGATGTGTCCGCTTTGTGATACGGTATGTACAATCGAACCGCCATGGCCATCACGCTTCATAATGTTTGCACAGGCCCGGCTTACCATCATCATACCAATCAAGTTAATGTCCAAAACCCTTTTGAATTCCGCCACGCCAATGTCCGGGTTATCCCCAGGTAAAATAATACCGGCATTGCTGTGGCAGACATCAATCGTCCCAAATTCCCGATCTGCTGTCTGGATGCACTCCATCATGCTATTTTCGTCAGATACATCTCCCAGCGCATAAATTGCTTTCACACCATAGGCCTGTTCAATTTCTGCGCAAATGCGTTCCAAGGCATCCTTCTTGGAGGGAATATCCACCAGGCACACGTCGCCGCCCAGTTCCGCAAAGCCTTTTGCTGTCGAACGGCCAATACCGCCTGCCGCACCGGTTACCAAGCATTTTTTCCCTTCCAGCGTAAATAACGCTTTGAGAGAACCAATTTCCCTACACTTAAAATCCGGGTGATCTTTGCACAGGATATTAGGAGAATTCAGATCCATTATGTAAGCTCCTTTCTTCGACACTATCTTGCAGCTCTTTTATTCACCTGCCACACGGAAAATAACCTTGGCATATTTGCCGGACACCGCATCATCGAAAGCCGCTTTATATTCATCCAGCGGATACTCTTTTTCTGCAATTGCATCCAGATTCACCAGCGGAAGCATCTCGATCGTCTTGGGGAAACAATCCGACGAAGTGTACATGCCATGAATATGCTTCTGTTGCAGATACATCTGGCTGAACAAATTGACCTTTAAGTCAAACTCCGGCTTATACATGGCAAAAAATACAACATTACCATCCGGAGCCAACATATCCAATGTTGACTGTGCTGCCGAGGATGCACCAGAAGAATCAATAATGCAGTCAAAGCCAAGACCGTTCGTCAGTTGACGAATGGTCTCAGAAACGTCGGGATCGTTCGGATTCAGCACTGCATCCGCACCCAGTTCCAACGCCATTTTCTGACGACTTTCTGCCAGCTCAAATACCACAATCTTGGAAGCCCCTGCATGACGAGCCAGCTGCAGTGCCATAAGTCCAATGCCGCCACCGCCAAAAATTGCAACTTTCTTTCCAAACGATACTTGAGCCGTCTGCACCGCATTCAGCGCGATTGTCATAGGTTCCGTCATACAAGCCTGTCGCAGCGTAACATTTTCCGGAATTTTATACACTTGAGACATGTGCCAAGATACATATTCCGCCATCCCGTCTGCAGAAGCCTTCGCCTGCTTGCACAATCCTTCTCGACCTGTATGACACCAATAGCAGGTTCCACACGGCTTAGAATAATTTGCTGTCACTCGATCGCCGACCTTAAACCCATTCGCCGCTGCTACTTCACCTACGGCATCAATAACGCCGGAAATTTCATGGCCGGTTCGAATCGGAAGCCTGCTCAAAATGCGTGGACGCATCGGCCCTAACTCGCCGCGCAATGTATGCGGATCTGAACCGCAAATCGAAGCATACGCAATTTTAATCCGCACTTCTTCCGGGCCAGGCTCTGGAATCGGAACCTCTTTCATCTCAATCGTTCCCAGTGTTTTCTTTTCCGGATCTCCAATCGAAGTGATAAACAATGCTTTCATTTTGTTATCTCCTTTCTATCGCTGATCATTTTTACGATCATTTTTAACCAATGGCATTTTCAGGTGATACCCCGGCGTTTTTCCAACTCATTAACGATTTCACTGTGCTTTTGGCTGTCCATGTCATAAACGAGCAGATAGCCAATCGCGCAAATGACACATAATACCACCGGTATGATCGACATACTCAAATTCAACGCATTCAATACCGATGCATTCTGTACCATATTCGGCACATACCCAAGCGCATCCAGCCATGCAATCAGAATAGCAGGACCTACTGCGCCGCCAGCCTTGAGCATCAGAGAGATAAAAGCCGAAAGGAAACCATCGACGCGAATACCGTATTTGTATTCTGCAAAATCGGCATTATCTCCATCACAGCTATAGCGCAACGCGCTTGCAGCTGTCTGAAAAAGGTTGGACAGTGCATAGAAAATCCAAAACATTATCTGCTGTGGAACAAACCAGAAAATCGGAAGGTAGAAAAGACCCGATAATCCGAACCCCAATCGTTAGCGCATATCCTTTATGCCGAAAACGTCTATACAGCCAGGGACATACCAATCCGGAGCCAATAATGCCCGTGGCAATTCCCACAATGCCTGTGACAGAGTACAGTTCAAAATTGCCAGCATAATACGTAAAGTAATATGCCATGATTGTCATTCGACCATAGGCCAGAAAGCCCACCATGAACTGTCCGAACAAACAAATGAGTGCGTATTTATTTCCAAAGAGACATTTCATTTGTTTGCCCAGCGGAATCTTTGCACCTTTTTTCATTTGTTCCGGAGGCGGCTGAACACGCTCCTTACTTTTCACCGCAGACCAGATAATGGTCGGAAGACCAATAATGACGCTCACAATAACTGCCAAGGAATATCCGCGAGCACTATTTGCGGTTTGGTTGGTGTCGGAAAGAAGCAGTATCAGCGTTGCTGCAATCAAGTTTGTAAAATTAGAACCAATGGTTGCAAAAACCATACGGATAACCGACAGTTTGGTTCTCTCTTCTGTATCAGAAGTGATGACGCCATTTAACGCCCCATATGGCATATTGCAAGCAGTGGAGGCGACCGTAATCAATATGTAGATCACCCACATCCACCCTACCTTGACTGACATTGGCCAGGTAGGCTGTGCTGCAAACAACAGAATAATGAGCAAGGACATCACCATTCCGCCGATCGCAACCCAGGGCCGATACCGCCCCCACTTTGAACGCGTTCGATCAGCAAGCGACCCAATAATGGGATCGTTGATGGCATCAAAAATTCGAACCACCAGCATCAGCAAAGAAACAGATGTCGCCGCTACGCCTATATAATCTGTAAAAAAGATCGCCATAAAAGCAGTGATCCAGATATAAATGGAATTATATCCAAATTCAGAAATGGCAAAGTTAATACGTTCACGAAAGTCTAATTTCACTTTTGTGCATTGATATTCTGTTTCCTGCATGCATGTCCCTCCTTAATTTTGTTCTGCTAAATATGATATTTTCTAAAGGCATCCTTCATTTCATACTGCAAATCTCTTTGACACGCTCACAACACCATCGGCAAATCAACCAATTTAAGCATTCATCATTCACTTTTCTTTGTACTTATATTCTAAGTCAGGTCTGGATTTGACAACAACGGGACATTTTCTCCTTTGATAGACAAACAGATGGATTTTTTGTACTTCAAAAAAAAACAAAAACAACGGGGTGGACAAATTTGTCCACCCCGTTGTTTTATTACTCTTTTTTATTTGGTTACTTCTACAAAAACACGTGGAACTTTTCCGCTGTATGCAGCTTCATAAGCCTCTTGTGCGTGCTCCAAAGGAAATGGGTCGCTGTCCAAAACTTCTAAATTCAGCTTTGGCAATATTTCCATCGCCCGATCCAAAAGATATGGCGCCATGAAAGAGGTCAGCAAAGTAATCTCCTTCGAATAAAGTGTTGGCAAATCAATAGTAATGTTGCTTTTCCTCTCATGCAATGAAAAAAGCAAAAACGTCCCGCCTCTTGCTAACAAGCTGATCCCTTCCGGCAATGCCGCTTCATTTTTGGAAACATCAAAAACGCACTGATACCCCAATCCATCTGTGATTTCCATTCCTCGTGCCACCAGATTTTCTGAATATGGGTCAATCGTTTCATCGGCTCCCAACGCTTTGCACAGTTGACGTTTAGAAGCAATCGGCTCGCTGACCGTGACGCTTGCTGCACCACACATCCGCACCAATTGCAGCATAATCATACCAGCTCCTCCGCCTCCCAACAGCAGCACGGAATCTCCAATATGAATTTGCGCACGCTCCACAGCATGAATGCAAGACGCTACAACCTCCGATACCGAGGCAAGCTTCAATGGTATTTTATCCGGAATTTTACAAATCTGATTGCTATCCAACACGATATACTCCTGCATCGCTCTCTGTGGATGCATATTCAAGCAAAGGTTTTCCTGCCCACGGCGGCAATACGGACATCGACCGCAAAAGCGCCATACATACCCTGTAACACGATCTCCTATTTCATAACCGACCTCTGCCGCACCATGGCCAAGCTCTGTGATCACACCAGAAAACTCATGTCCAACCGCCTTTGTTTCCACTCCTTTTACAAAGATTTCCAAATCATCGGCACAAATAGAAACATATCGCACTCGAATCTTGACATCGAATCTATTGACGATTCTCGGTTCAGGCATATCAATAATTTTCGCTGCTTTTGGACCATTAAAAGCAACCGCTTTCATCTTGCATCCTCCTATCGTTCTTTATCCTGTAATTGAACAATATAAGAAGAAGGACTAATATTCATCTTCCGCTTAAAAACCCGACTGAAATACTTAGGATCGGCATAACCGACACGATTTTCCACCTTTTCAATATTATTTTCTCCTGCACGAAACAACGCTTTCGCTTCCAATATACGAACACGGTTCAAATAATCAGTGAAACCAATCCCTATGACCTTTTTAAATTGTCTGCTGAAATAAGCAGATGACATACGAAAATGCTGTGCCACACTTTCCATAGACAGCGGTTCTCCATAATGCTTTAATACATAGTGAAGGGTTTCCAGGATTTTCTGATATTCTCCTTGCACCTGCTCCACCTCGCGGCAGCTTTGCATAATTGCTGTATGTATCATCTGCCGCTCTTCTTCTATTGAATCACATCTTGGCTCTTGCATCACATCCGGGATCTCCTTATCCCAAATTGTTGAAACCAACTCAATAGAATCCCGCATACGCTCATGCACATATCGTAACGCTGAAAAATCCATGCTGGGCTTCAGCCATATATCATAAATCGTATCCACCGCAGTCAGAGCATTTGTTGGGTTTCCGTCTAACATTCCCAGCGCAACCTCATCTATGCGCTTATTTATCTCAGAATAATCCAAAGATCGCCTTTGTTGAAATTGCGCTGCTGTAAATACAATATGATTGGGGCAAAAAAACAAAAAGCGTTCCATCTCTTTTACTTGCTCGTATGCACTGCATACCCCTATGCGATTTGTTTTTTCACTGACCAGAATGGGATAGATCATTGTACCAGCAGATTGCAAATATCGGACAAGCGATTCTATCATTTCTCCCATAGCTTGAATAGAATATAAAATACTTATTTTTTCCGGTTCTTTCAGAACCAAGCACAAGCTCTCTGTTGTCTCCCAAAAACAATCCAGGAAAAAATCGTCAAAGATCGTAACCAGTTGTTCTGTCAACTGACATTTTGGTGGCCAAACGCATCCTTTATGACCAATAATGCGCACTAATAAAATCCACTGCTTCCCCCGCACATCAGAAAGAATTTCTGTTAATTTTTCCTTGCAGTCTATCCGACCGCCCATTTGCGAGCTTAGTTCAACTCTATTTTCTTCCAGATCTGAAAACTGCTCACACAGACATTTGATATATTGCGTATTGAGTTCCGCTTCTGACAACAGCTGTGCACCCAAATTGTTATATTCCGTTTCCTTCCACTTGCGATTGCTGCCTACAAAAATCAACTTGGCCTGTGCGTTCTGTTGATATAGATTTTTTGCCAGCTCGTCAACATTGCTGAACATTAATTTGCCCAAAATTAAAATGTGAGGTTTGATAGAGCACACCTTTTCCAAACCACACACATCATTATATTCCACAAAAAAGGAAATTCCCAAGCTTGACCAATCAACACTTTTTTGAGACGTATGGCATGGGTATAGTCTGAGTCGATCAATAAAGCTTTCCACATCATTTGTCTTTCCTTTCCGGTGTTAATGATACTTTAGTTTATCAAAAAAGATTTGATAAGGCAACCACCATTCACATACCTTTAACTAGTCACCCTGCCATTCCTATCCAGCAGCGAAAGTGGTATTTCAAACTGCGAAACCCGCCTTCTTCCCGCACGCTGCCCGATCCGATCTGCAAGTATTTCCTCTTTCCGATTTTCAGCCGAGAAGAAAGGGATCGCATTAATAAAAGGCTTGTTTTCCTTAGAAAACAAGCCTTTTGGTTTATGCCGCACGAAATCCGTCAGCACCGTTCCAGTTTGGCACGGAAGGAGATTTTGCGCGGGGTCGGCATATCATCGAACTGCACCAGATGTGCCCCGTTTTCCATATCGACTTCCAGCACCGTCCCCTCGCCAAACATCAGATGCCGCACCCGCTGGCCGACCGGGAACACGTTGTCGCTGTCCTGTGTCGGGAAAAAGCGCTGCGTACTCTCGATATAACTCTCCGTTTCACGGATTAGCCCCTCCTGCGGCGGCTGCGTAAAGGTCAGCCGATTACGGCCGATATCCAGCACAAACCGCGACGGATACCGCGGTGAGCCGTCGAAATTGCGTCCGTCCGCCTCGGACAGATACAGCCGCTGTTCCGCGCGCGTGAGCGCCACGAACGCAAGACGGCGTTCCTCCTCCATCCCCGGCAGCGTGCGCACCTTGCGCGATGGGAAAATGCCCTCGTTCATGCCGCACAAGAACACATAGGGAAATTCCAGTCCCTTGGCAGCATGCACGGTCATGAGTTTGACCTTGTCCCCCTGCTCGGCGGTATCGCTGTTGGTCAGCAGCGCCACGTGGGACAGATAATGCTCGAGCGTACACTCCTCGCCGCAGGTGGTTTCGTATAGATAGACCGACTGCTTGAGCTCCGCCAGATTGTCCAACCGCTCCCGACTGCCCTCCGTGCGCAGCATGGCCTCATAGCCGCTTGCGTTGAGAATTGCCGATAACACCTCGGACACCGGCCGTCCTTCACTCGCTTCCGTAAAGGACTGGATGAGCGTCACAAACTGCCGCGCGCGCGTGCCTTTGAACAGCGCGTCTTCGAGTGTATCCTGCAAAGCCCGGTAAAGCGTGCAGCCGTGCTGCTCCGCGTACTCCTGCAAAAACGCCATGCGCCGCTTACCCAGATTGCGCTTGGGCACATTGGCGATGCGCCGGAAGGACAAATCATCTTGATATACGATCATGCGCAGATAGCTGAGCGCGTCCTTGATCTCCATGCGGCCGAAAAACGGTACACCGCTGTAAATGGTATACGGAATCTTTTCCCGCAGCAGCACTTCCTCCACCGCACGCGTCACATAATGCGCGCGGTACAGAACGGTCATATCCCGATAGGCTATGCCCTCTTCGTGCAGCCGCTGCATCTCCCCTGCCATCCACTCGGCTTCCGTCTCCTGCGTCTGCGCAAAGTGGCACACGACCGGTTCGCCGTCTGGCAGAGTCGGGATCATGTCCTTTTTCATGCGGTACTGGTTTTTGTCAATCAGCGCATTGGCAGCCGCCAGAATTTGCGGCGTCGAGCGGTAATTCTGCATCATCATGATGGTTTTCGTGCCCGGAAACGCTTTGTCAAAGTCCAGCAGGTATTTGACGTTCGCGCCGCGCCAGGTGTAAATCGTCTGGTCGGGGTCGCCTACGATAAACAGGTTTTTGTGATACCCGCACAGCACCTCCATCAGCTCGTATTGCAGCTGGTCAATGTCCTGAAACTCGTCGATCATGATATATTCCAGCCGCTGCTGCCACTTGAGCCGGATATCCGCGTGTTCACGGAAGATATACAGCGAAAACTTGATCAAATCATTGTAATCCAACCCGAAACACTTTTTCTCCTGATACAGATAGCCGTAGAAAATGATATCCGAGGTAGAGACCGCCCGCTCGTATTTCTCCCGCAGGGTATCCAGCGGCAGCGTGATCATGTCCTCGTAGTAGTCCGGGTCTTTGAACAGCTTGCGGATCTCGATCATGTCCCGCGCAGCGGAAAAGGTCATATCGCGCAGCGTCAGCCCGCGTTCCTCATAGATGATTTGCAGCATCGCATCGATATCCGCATTATCCAGCACCAGAAAGCTCTTGGGATACTGCACCGCATGGCTATCCTCCTGCAGCACCGAAACGCAAAAGCCGTGAAAGGTGTTGATCCGACCGGTATCGTTATCGCCCGTCAGCAGATGGATGCGCTGCCGCATCTCAGCCGCCGCCTTATTGGTAAACGTGACGCACAGGATATTCCCCGGCAGGATGCCCAATTCATTCACCAGAAAGGCAAACCGATGGGTCAGCGCGCGGGTCTTGCCCGAGCCCGCCCCTGCAATCACGCGCACAAAGCCCTCCGTCGCGGTGACGGCCTCCCGCTGGGCCTGATTGAGTCCTTGCAGCAAATCCATCCTGTTTCCGCCCCTTGATAGAACATTTGTTTTCTTCATTATACAATGAATGAACGCGATACTCAACAGAAAAAGCAACGTCCAGCCGTGTGATGGCACCGCAGCACCGTCGGAGACGGTTGCTTTTTTCACTTAGTTATGCTAATATTTAGGTTAGCGAATTATCGGGAAGGCGGTTCGGATATGGCCAGTGCGGAACAACTGAACACTTTTCTGGTCGATTTATTCGGCCGCGTCAACAAGATCGAGGAGCGCGCCATGGCGGACGGCCTGGGCAGCGCTATCTCGATCACGGAAATCCACATCATCGAAAAAATCGGCGCGAAGGAGCCGGTGCGCATGAGCGAGGTCGCCCGCTCCATCGGCGTGACGCTTGCCACGCTGACCGTTGCCTGCGACAAGCTGGAGGCCAAAGAGTTGGTCAGCCGCGCGCGCAGCAGCACCGACCGGCGCGTAGTCAATATTACGCTCACGCCCAAAGGCCGCGCGGCCTATGAATATCACAAGGCGTTCCACGAGCGCATGATCGCGTCCGTGATGGAAACATTGTCGCCGGAACAGGCGGCCGTGCTCGCACAAAGTCTGGAAAAATTACAGGATTTCTTCCGACAGGAAGAATCCGCAGTGGGAGGGGTTTGCAACGGATAATCTGATTTTCTGTCTCAACGCAACCGTCCCGATTTTTGCAATCATTTTGCTGGGCCGCGTGCTGCGTGCCCGGCACTTTTTTTCGCCGCAGACGCTCTCCGACCTCGACCGACTGTCGTTCAAGGTATTGCTGCCCGTTTTGCTGTTTCGCGACATCGCGGCAGGGCGCATCACCGAGCAGTTCGACCTGAAATTCTTCCTGTTCTGCGCGGGCGTGACGACCGTTTACTTTTTCGCCATCTGGCTGGGCGCGGCAAAGCTGCTGCCGGATAAAAGCATGGTTGGTGCGTTCACGCAAGGTGCGTTTCGCGGCTCACAGGCGATTTTGGGCGTGGCGTTCGTGCAAAACCTGTATGGGGACGCGGGACTGGTGCCGCTGATGATTGTCGCGAGCGTGCCGCTCTACAACATCTTTTCGGTGCTGGTGCTGACCGTCACCGCACCGGACGCAAAAAACGCCCAGCATAAGGGCGTTGTGTCGCGCACGCTGGGCGGTATCCTCACCAATCCGATCATCCTCGGCATTCTGGCGGGTCTGCCGTTTTCACTCTTGCAGGTCGATTTTCCGCCCATGCTGTCCAAGGGGCTGGACATGCTGGCCTCCTGTGCGACACCCGTCGCACTCATCAGCATCGGCGCGGGCTTCGAAGGCGCAAAGGCGATCAAAAAACTCGCCCCAACCTGCGCTGCGACCTTTATCAAGCTGATCCTGCTGCCGGTCATCTTCCTGCCGATCGCCGCGTGGATGGGCTTCCGCGATCAGGCGATGGTCGCGCTGGTCATCCTGTGCGGTGCGCCGAGCACGGTTTCCGGCTATGTAATGGCAAAAAACATGGGCGGCGACCATGTGCTGGCGGCGTCCATTGTTGTACTCAGTACGGCGCTCAGCGCGGTCACGCTGACGGCAACGCTTTTTATCCTGCGCACGGCAGGTTTGATTTGACATTATCCCTCCACACTGGTATTGTAAAAACAGCAATGCCAGTTTGGAGGGTTTTTTCTCTCTTGCCCCACCACGGAGGAACACACCATGCTCACCTATCATCTTGACCCGCACAGCAAGACCCCGCTGTACGAACAGCTATACCGTGCGGTGCGTGCGGATATCATGTCGGGCGCGCTGGCCGGCGGCGACCGCCTGCCCAGCAAGCGCCAGCTTGCTGCCAACCTGCATGTCAGCCAAATCACGGTCGAAACCGCTTATGGACAGCTGCTGGCCGAGGGCTATATCGCCTCCGCGCCGCGCCGCGGCTACTTCGTGCAGCCGCAGTTGTCTCTGCCCGCACCGGTACAGACACCGCGCGCCGCTGCACCGGCTTCCCCCACTGTGGAAACGCCCTTTCTCTATGACTTCCGCACCAATATTGTGGACAACGGCTGTTTTCCGTTCTCCACTTGGGCGCGGCTCAGCCGCAGTGTGCTCAGCGAATATTCCGACCGCCTGCTGCGCGCGACCGACCCCTGCGGTGCGCTCGAGCTGCGGAAACAGATCGCGCGGTATCTATACGATTTTCGCGGCATCAGCATTTCACCGGACAACATTCTGGTCGGCGCAGGCTCGGAATACCTGATGCAGCTGGTCATTCAGCTTTTGGGGCGTGACCGGGTGTATGGACTGGAAAATCCGGGCTACCGCAAGCTATATCAGATTTTCGCTGCGGGCGGCGCGACGGTGCGTCCGCTGCCGCTGGACAAAAGCGGCCTGCGGGCGGATGCGCTGGCGGCAAGCGATGCGTCGGTCGTTTACCTGACCCCCTCGCACCACTTCCCGCTCGGCACGGTCATGCCCGCCGCACGGCGGCTGGAGATTTTGCGCTGGGCGTCCGATGCGCCCTACCGCTATATCATTGAGGACGACTACGACAGCGAATTCCGCTATGCCTCGCGCCCGATTCCCGCACTGGGCGAGCTCGACCGCGCAGGGCGGGTGGTGTATGTCAACACCTTTGCCAAAAGCCTTGCGCCCGGCCTGCGCATCGGCTATCTGGTGCTGCCGGACGCGCTGATGGCGCGCTACCGCGAGCGCTTCTCGCTCTACTCCTCGACCGTGCCCAGCTTCGAGCAGCACACGCTCGCGGCCTTTCTGCGCACGGGCGCATTTGAACGGCACATCAGCCGCAGCCGCAAGGTATATCAGGCGCGGCGCGACGCACTGCTGGCCGCGCTCGCGCGCGAACTGGCCGATCTGCCGCATGAGGTGTCCCGCTCGGAGGCGGGCCTGCACCTGCTGCTGCACATGAGAAACGGGATGCTCGAACGCGAACTGATTGAGCGGGCCGCCGCCGCCGGCGTGCGGGTGTACGGCCTTTCGGCGTACTACACCCCACCCGTCAAACCGCCCAAGGCAACGCTGGTTTTGGGCTATGCAGGCTTGACCGAAGCGCAAATTGATGCAGCCGCTGCCCTGCTGCGGCAGGCGTGGAACAAAAAGAAGTCCTGAACGGTTCAGGACTTCTTTTCTTCTTTCGGTTTTTCATTTTTGCGCACCGTATTGGCAAACATCACCGACTGCTTGCCGAAGCGCTGCCGCAGCGCGTCCACCGTGCGGTCCAGCTCGCGCTGCTTTTGGCGGGACTGCACCGTCTGCGCGCTGTCAAACAGGGAAAGCTGCTCGCAGGACTGGTTTTCCGGCAGCAGGTTCGCCGCTGTAACCGAAAGCAGACGCACCGGCTTGTCCATCGACCAATGCGCGCGCAGCAAAGCCAGCGCGGTTTCAAACAGCACGCGGGTGGAATTGGTCGGCTGCTCGAGCGTCATCTGCCGCGAACGGTTGTGAAACTCCGGGTCACGGATGCCGATCTGCACGGTCTGGCACACCATCCCGCGCGCCCGCAGGCGGCGGCCGACGTTGTCGCACAGCGCGGTCAACCCCATGCGGCACTCTTCCTCGCCCAGCAGATTGTGTGCAAACGTCATGCCGTTGCCCACGCTTTTGACCTCGCGCTCGGCATAGAACGAGCGCACCGGCTCATCGTCCTCGCCGCGGGCATAGCGCAGCAGCATATCCCCCTGCTTGCCGAAAATACTGTGCAGGAACACCGGCTCGCATGCGGCTAAGTCGCCGATCGTGTGCACGCCCAACCCGTCAAGCCGCGCGGCGGCACGCCTGCCCACATACAGCAGCGTATTGACCGGCAGCGGCCAGACCCGCTCGTGGAAGTTCTCCCGCGAAAAGACGGTGGTGGCATCCGGTTTCTTGTAGTCGCTGCCCAGCTTTGCGAATGCGCGGTTGAACGACACGCCGACCGAGATCGTCAGCCCGACCTCCTCCCGCATGCGGCGGCGCAGCTCGTCCGCGATCTGCTCCCCCGTACCGAACAGGTGCATCGAGCCGGTCACGTCGAGAAAAGATTCATCAATGCCAAATGGATCGACCAGATCGGTATATTGCAGGTACAGCTCGTTGCAGCGGCGCGAATATTTGACGTATTCCTCGCGGTGCGGCGCGACCAGCCGCAGATCCGGACATTTTCGTTTTGCCTGCCAGATGGTTTCCGCTGTCTGCACCCCGAATGCTTTGGCCTTTTCGTTTTTGGCAAGGATGATGCCATGGCGGCTTTCCGGATCACCGCAGACCGCACTCGGGCCGTCGGCCAGCGTCGGGTCGAGCAAAGTCTCGACCGATGCATAAAACGAATTGCAGTCACAGTGCAAAATCGTGCGCTCCACGCGGCTCCCTCCAATCGAACATTTGTTTCTTTTATTGTAACAGAGAATTTGCGCCTTGACAACCACTTTTCGCAGGGCTATACTGGATTTGCAAGCAAGGGTGCCGTGATGAGCGGCTGAGAGGGCGAGAGCCTAACCTTTTGAACCTGTTGGTTAGCACCATCGTAGGGAAGCTGTCGCATCGCAAATGTTTTTATGCTCCGGTTTTACCGCATGGTGAAACCGGAGTATTTTTATTGCCTGAAAGAAGTGATTTTGTGAAAGTAAACGGAGAAATTTGTGCAGTTTCGCCGAAAATGACCGTGCAGTCTCTTTTGGAGCAGCGTGGACATGATCCGCAGCGCGTCGCGGTCGAGCGCAACGGACAGATCGTGCCGCGTGCTCGGTTTGGTGACGAAACGCTGCACGAGAACGATGTGATCGAAATTGTGCAGTTTGTCGGCGGAGGCTGAAGCCTATGCATTTGACCAAAGAAGAACTGCACGCCGCGCTCGTCGAGCGGCACGGCGCAGACATTCAGCAAAAGCTCGACGGTGCTGCGGTCGGCATCGCAGGGCTGGGTGGGCTTGGCTCCAACATCGCCGTGCATCTGGCGCGGCTGGGTGTAGGACGGCTGGTGCTGGTGGATTTCGACACGGTAGAAGTGAGCAACCTCAACCGGCAGCACTACACGATGAAGGACATAGGCATTCCCAAAACGCTGGCGCTGCTCGAACAGCTGGAAGCCATCAACCCCTATCTGCAATACGAACCGCACACCGAGCGCATCATCCCAGCCAATGCCGCGCGCCTGTTCGCGGGCTGTGACGTGGTCTGCGAGGCGTTCGACCGCGCCGACCAAAAAGCCATGCTGAGCGAAACGCTGCTCGAACAGCTGCCGGACACGCCCATTGTTTCGGGCAGCGGTATGGCGGGCTTTGGTTCGGCGAACCTGATGCGCACCGAGCGCCGCTTCGGGCGGCTGTACGTCTGCGGAGACGGGTCAAGCGACGTTACAGACGGTATCGGCCTGATGGCCCCGCGTGTCGCGGTCTGTGCTGCGCAGCAGGCGACCATGGTGCTGCGTCTGCTGCTCGGACATACCGACCCATGAGCATCTGATAGAACAAAAGGAGAGGAAAAGACAATGGAAGATAAGCTGATTCTGGGCGGGCATGAATTTACCTCCCGCTTTATTCTGGGCTCGGGCAAATATTCGCTCGATCTGATCAACGCCGCTGTACACAACGCGGGCGCACAGATCATCACACTCGCGCTGCGCCGCGCCAACGAGGGCGGCACGGCAAACATCCTCGATTATATCCCCAAGGGCGTCACCCTACTGCCCAACACCTCGGGCGCACGCAATGCGGACGAGGCGGTTCGCATCGCGCGGCTGAGCCGCGAATGCGGCTGCGGCGACTTCGTCAAAATCGAGATCATGCGCGACAGCAAATATCTGCTGCCGGACAATCAGGAGACCATCCGCGCAACCGAGATCCTCGCAAAAGAGGGCTTTGTCGTCATGCCATACATGTATCCCGACCTGAACGTTGCGCGCGATCTGGTGAATGCGGGCGCAGCTTGCATCATGCCGCTCGGCGCACCCATCGGCACGAACAAGGGACTGGCAACGCGCGAGTTTATCCAAATCCTGATTAACGAAATCGACCTGCCGATCATCGTGGATGCAGGCATCGGTCGCCCGTCGCAGGCATGCGAAGCGATGGAGATGGGCGCGGCCGCTGTCATGGCGAACACTGCAATCGCCACGGCGGGCGACATCCCCGCAATGGCAGAAGCATTCAAAAAGGCGATCGAGGCCGGCCGCACGGCTTATCTATCCGGCTTGGGCCGCGTGCGCGAGAGCGCGTCGGCATCCTCGCCGCTGACCGGCTTTTTGCGCGACTGAGGCACCGCCTCTGGGGTGGCAGCCGCCCTTGCTTTTCTAATTCTGCGAAATGGGCGGCAAGCGCCCATCCCTCGGGCGGAGAAAGTATGCCGCTGCGCGCGGCAGGCGCACAAGAAGGGGACAACCTGCGGTTTTCCCCTTCTTGCGAATCAACCCCTTTTCTTTAAGGGCGCGCTGCGCGCGCAAAGCAGAGTTCCGTATTCGACTTGCCGCCCAGCTGCCTTATCACAGCAGGAACGGCGGTTGCCACACCAGAGGGGCAACAACCCCTGCTTACGATATCACGCACGCCAGAAAGGACATTTTGCCATGAAAGACACCAAAGCGGAAATCATTTCCGCACAATACATCACCGCCGATACCGACCACATGGCTTATCAGCCAGGCATGGACAACATCGGCTCGGACATTCAGGACGAGGTCATCGCCCGCATGAATGCATACGACGCAGATGCGTACACCGCTGCCGACGTGCAGCGCGCGCTGAACCGCGATTTGCTCCAACCCGAGGACTTTGCCGCGCTGCTCTCCCCTGCCGCCTTACCATTTCTCGAACAGATGGCGCAGCGTGCGCAGATGGAAACCCGCAAGCATTTCGGCAACTCGGTGCAGATGTTCACCCCGCTGTACATTGCCAACTATTGCGAAAACTACTGTGTCTATTGCGGCTTCAACTGCCACAACAAAATCCGCCGCGCCAAGCTGGATATGGACGAAATCGAGCAGGAACTTCAGGCGATCGCCGCGACCGGTTTGCAGGAAATCCTGCTGCTGACCGGCGAGAGCCGCACGATGTCGCCGGTGGAATACATCGGTGAGGCAGTCAAGCTCGCCCGCAAGTATTTCCGCGTCATCGGCATCGAAATCTATCCGCTCAACGTCAACGAGTACGCCTACCTGCACGAGTGCGGCGTGGATTACGTCACCGTGTTTCAAGAAACATACGACGCGGACAAGTACAAGACCCTGCACCTCGGCGGGCACAAGCGCATTTTCCCCTATCGCCTGAACGCACAGGAGCGCGCGCTCATGGGCGGCATGCGCGGCGTGGGCTTTGCCGCGCTTTTAGGCCTGTCCGACTTCCGCAAGGACGCCTTTGCGACCGGTCTGCACGCCTATCTGCTCCAGCGCAAGTATCCGCACGCAGAGATCGCGTTCTCCTGCCCGCGTCTGCGGCCGATCATCAACAACGACAAGATCAACCCCAAGGATGTACACGAGCCGCAGCTGTTGCAAGTTGTGTGCGCATACCGCATTTTCATGCCGTTCGCATCCATCACGATCTCAACGCGCGAGCGCGCGGGCTTCCGCGACAACATCATCGGCATCGCCGCGACCAAAATCTCGGCAGGGGTGGACGTCGGCATCGGCGGTCACTCGGGCGAGGACAAGGGCGACGAACAGTTTGAAATTTCGGACGGCCGCTCGGTCGACGAGGTCTATCAGGCCATTGAGTCACACGGCTTGCAGCCCGTCATGGCGGATTACCTGTATGTATAAAGCCGCGCGGCAATTCTCTCCCCGCGCACACGGCACAGCCATGTAAAAAGAGCCGGACGCAGATGCGTCCAGCTCTTGTCATATGTTCCACAACAGTGCAAAGGTCACGCGCAGCAGCGCCCCCGTCGCCGCCAGCAGCAGGCACACCACAAATGGCGCACGGCAAGCACGCAGCGAATACCGCCCCATCGCCTCCCCGCTTTGCCAGACCATCGAGCAAGCGGCCAACAGTGCAGGCACGCACAGTATCGCTGGCAGCGCCGCCATGCCGAGCGACAGCAGTGCGCCTTCGTCCTGCCCCAGCCCGACCGCCATCGTCAGCGCGAGCACAAACCCGCGTGCGGCAACCACCGCGGACAGGAACAGCGGCGCGGGGCGCAGCAGCGCACACAGCGGCGCAAGCACGATCCAGAGCAGCGCGCACAGCACGCTTTTGAATGCCTGTCCCGGCAGCTGCGCCAGAAACGCCGTCAGCTCCACCGCGCTGTCCCCCTCGCTGGCTCGCAGACCGGTCAGGCCGCCCGCCACGGCGCCGCACAAAAACATCGCGCACAGGAAAAGAAATGCAGGTGTGCGCACCAGATCATCAAAAAAACCGAGAATATGCTGTTTGTTCATCCGTCTCCCCCTCATGGAAGGTCATGGTACAGCATATTCCCGGTTTCACCGTTTTAGAACTCAGCCCGCTTCATTTATCCGGTCGCACATGGCGTTCACCAAATCGCGGCACGGCTGATGCAGGAACAAACGCGCCTTCTGGCTGATCTCGTAGGTCGCGTACAGCTTTCCGTTCTCGTCCCGATGCAGCACGGCGGCGATCAGCTCGGTCGCGGCGGCGATGCGATCGGATACATAGGCCAGATCGACCTTTTCACTGTCGCACACGGTCACGACCACACGCTTCTGCGAGCTGCTGGAGATCATGGCCAACTGAGTCGGCATTTCGCGCTTGGACGCCGTCACCAAAACGATCTCGCTTTTGATGACTGCGGAAATATCATCCTCACAGATGCGCACGTCATATCCCTCAGCCGCCTGACAGGCCACCTGATTTTTCGAGGACAGGAACAGGTTGCGCGCGGGGATTATCTCTTTTTCCAAAATAGCACGCACCAGATGGGGCAAATATTCCCCTTCACCCAGCACAGATACCAATACGTTCTGCGGCATATCATCATCTCCTTTACCAAAGGGACATTGAAAATACAGTAGTCATTATACGGCAGCTTTGCGGCACTCCGCAACGCCTTTTACGGTTTCTTGACACATTTTTGGCACAATGACTAATCTGCACAAATTTTCTCAGCTGCTTTTAGGTAAATCGCGCATTCCAAACGCTTGCGCTCCATCTCGCAGCCGAGGTCATACGAGTCGTTCATGTCGTGGTTCATGTTGTAATTCGCTGCCGAACAGCCGCCCGAGCAGTAGAACTTCGCCCAGCACTTCTGGCACTTCGGACGGGTATAAATGTTCATGCTCGCGAACTTCGTCGCGATTTCCATGTCAAACGACTGGTCGAGCACGCTGCCCTGCTTGAACTCATCCTTGCCGACAAACTGATGGCAGGGATAGATATCGCCATCCGGCGTGACGGCTACATATTCATAGCCCGCGCCGCAGCCGCGCAGACGCTTGACCACGCACGGCCCCTGATCCAGATCGACCATGAAATGGAAGAACGAGAACGGCTTACCCGCCTTTCTGCGCTCGAGCATGATCTCGGTGAGGCGGTCGTACTCGGCTTCGATCTTGGGCAGATCGGCTTCGGTCAGGTCGTAGCCGCAGCCGGGGTCAGCCGTCACCGGCTCGACCGACAGGCGGTCAAAGCCCGCGTCCGCGATGTGCACCACATCGTCGGCAAAATCCAGATTATGCGAGGTGAACGTGCCGCGTGCATAATAGTCCTTCTGCGGATCGCGCGCGTCAACCAGCGCCTTGAACTTGGGCACGATCACGTCATAGCTGCCCGCGCCCGACACGGTCTTGCGGAACTCGTCGTTGACCGACGGACGGCCGTCGAGCGACAGCACGACGTTGTCCATATTTTCGTTGATATAGGCGCGCTTGTCCTCATCGAGCAGCAAACCGTTGGTCGTGATGGTGAAGCGGAACTTCTTGTTGAACTTCTCCTCTAAGCTGCGCGCATAGTTGACCGTCTGCACAACCGTATCCCATGCCATGAGCGGCTCGCCACCGAAGAAGTCCACCTCGATATTATGCCGCTTGCCCGAACGCGCAATGACAAAGTCGATCGCCTTTTTGGCGATCTCCGGCGGCATGATCTTGCGTCCCTGACCGAAGTCACCTGTGGACGCAAAACAGTATTTGCAGCGCAGGTTGCAGTCATGCGCGACATGCAGGCACAGCGCCTTGACCGGCGCGCCGACCGGAATATATTTGCTTACGTCAATGTAATCATCCTCAGCGAACAGCTGGCCCGCTTTTTTCAGCTCATGCAGCTCGCCGTACGCCTCGCGCACTTCCTCTGCCGGATACTGCGGAAGCGCATCCACGATCGACTGCGGGCAGGTATCCGCCATGTTCTCGTCGATCAGACCGGACACCGCATAGCTGATGTCATCCAGCACATGCACCGCGCCCGAATTGACATCCAGCACAAAATTCAAACCGTTTTTTTGATAACGATGAATCATCTTTTGATCTTCCTCCGATACGCAACAAACAAGGCGCGCCGCTTTCCGGCACGCCTTGCGATTGACTTCATAAAACCCGCGATTACTTCGCGTGCTCGCACTTCTGGTTTGCCACCGTGCAAGAGGTCTTGCACGCGGACTGGCAGGAAGTCTGGCACTCGCCGCAGCCACCGTGTGCCGCGGTCTGCTTCAGGGTTGCAGAGGTCAGCGTAGAAACATGCTTCATGGAAATTTCCCTCCTACTTTTTTAAATGACGATATTTTTTCCGTTTACGCATATTGGCGCCGGCAAAGCCGCCGATCGCCGAAGCCGCCAGCGCACAAAGCAGGCTGACCGCCATACGCACAACATTGATCGGCTGGGCGAGCGGAATCACACTCACCAGCAGCAGAACCAGAAAAACCAGGATGCCCGCGCCCATTGCCCACAGGAATTTCCCGCCCGGCGCACGCTTTGCCGAAATGAATGCAGCCAGCGCACAACCGATTGCCAAAAAGATCAGCGCGCACGGCGCGATTGCCTGTTCCGCCAACACACGACGATGTACGAATATCGCACCAACCAGCATCAGCAGCAAGGTCGCCAACAGGCCGACCACTGCCGACGGCAGCAACACGCCGACGGGCGAAGGTCCTTCATTGGTTTTTCTCATAACTTACGCATCCTCCCGCCGAATGATTTTGCTTTATCCTATTCGGCAAGAAACCGGTTTATTACTTGTCGCTCTTATCTGCTTCCTTGGGCGCCTCGACCGTTTCGGTCGCCGGAGCCTCCTTGCCGCGGATCGCCCAACGATAGATCTTGAGCTTGGTGCGGTCGCTCGACGACTCGATAATCAGCACATCATCCTTTACATTGACGACGCGACCGATAAATCCGCCGATCGTGGAGATCTCATCTCCCACCTCGATCGAATTGCGCATCTCGCGCTCGGCCTTATCGCGCTTGCGCTGCGGACGGATCAGCAAGAAATAGAACAAAATGATCAGCACCACAAGCGGCGCGAATTGACCGATCATTGTCAAATAATCCTGACCACTCGGCATTGCTTACACCTCCTCGTGCATTTAGCCATGAATACTACCATATTATAATGGATTTACATGCAAATTACAAGCCCTATTTTCTGCGTCATAGGACAGCCTTTGACACGCATAACGTAACGATATCTTGAAAAAAGCGAGGTGCGTTTGCATGTTGTTTCCCGCCCTGTTTGCGCTGGGCGGCGCATTCTTTTTTCTGGTCCTGCGCGTGCAGGGAACGGACGGTTCCTTCCCCAAGCCGCTGCCGCCCGACAAGGAAGCCGAGCTGCTGCGAAAAATGCAGGAGGAGGGCGACGAAAAGGCCCGTGAACAGCTGATCGAGCACAATCTGCGGCTGGTGGCGCACATCGTCAAGAAATACTACGCCTCCAGCGCCGAGCAGGATGACCTCATCTCCATCGGCACCATCGGGCTGATCAAAGCGGTCAGCACCTTCCGTGCGGATAAAAGCATCCGTCTGGCGACTTATGCCTCCAAATGCATTCAGAACGAACTGCTGATGCACTTCCGGCAAAAGCGGAAAAACGCGGGAGAGCTATCCCTGTCCGACACGCTCGAAACCGATGGCGACGGCAATGCGCTCGCCTTGCAGGACATCATCTGCTGCGAAGATGACGGTCTTGCCGCAGTAGAAGATCACGACCGCTATCTTGCCATGCACCGCGCGCTCGCCGCCGCGCTTTCCCCGCGCGAGAGGGAGATCATACGCCTCCGGTACGGTCTCGGCATGGCGGCGCCGCTGCCGCAGCGCGAGATCGCCAAACGCTTCGGCATCTCGCGCAGCTATGTATCTCGCATTGAAAAACGGGCGCTGGAAAAGCTGCGCGACGCGCTGCAGGAGAACGCCTGACCATGCTCAGCGCATCCTGCACTGGATAAGACCGCTCATGCGATGTGTTGCCGTGCATGAGCGGTCTTCCCTGCATGGATTTCTCCAAGTCGGATATTGCGACGCGATGGCAAACATGCTATAATCAACCTAAAAAAGTGAGGGGAACTCCGATGAAAACGTATTTGAATCAGATTTCGGGCATCGACGATGCAATCGTTTCCATGTTTATGAGCAAGCGGTCATGGACGCGCGAAAA